>DATKSK010000054.1 GCA_035531755.1 Acidimicrobiales bacterium
ATCGCCGAGCCTCCCCTTGCCGCGCCGAAGCCTTCGATCGTCAATCGGTGTTCGTGGTGAGGATGTTCACGACCGCCACGCCCGACCCGCGTCCACCGACGTTGTGCTGCAGGACGTTGCCGTGGCGGATCTCGACCTGGCGCTCTTCGGCTTGGCCCCGCAGTTGCCACCAGCACTCGGTGAGCTGGGCGACGCCGGTGGCACCGATCGGGTGGCCTTTGGCGAGAAGGCCGCCGCTGGTGTTGACCGGGATCCGCCCACCGAGCGCCGTGTCACCCTCGATCGACGCGATACCGCCCTTGCCCTTGTCGACGAAGCCGAGGTCTTCGATGTCGAGGATCTCGGTGATCGTGAAGCAGTCGTGGACCTCGGCCATGTCGATCTCGGCCTGGGTCAGCCCGGCCATCCGGTAGGCACGTTCCGCGGCGAGCGTGGTGGCCTTGATCCCGACATAGGAGGACTTCTCGTGCATCCACGGGTGGTCGGTCGCCAAACCGAAACCCGCCACGTACACCGGCTTGTCGGTGAACTCCGCGGCGCGCTCGGCGGGGACGAGGAGCGCGGCGGCGGCACCGTCGGTCTGTGGGCAGCAGTCGAGCAGGTGCAACGGGTGGCAGACCGGCGGGCCGTTGAGGACGTCGTCCACCGTCACCTCGTTCTGGAAGTGGGCATACGGATCGAGCGCACCATTGTGGTGGTTCTTCACCGCGACGCTCGCCAGCATCTCCCGAGTGGTGCCGAACTCGTACATGTGCCGGGTGGCGAACGGTGCGAACAGCGCCGGGGCGGATTCGCCCCGCGTGTAGATCGGGTGCCCGGCGGCGGCGCGCGCGAGGAGGCCTTCGTCGGACGACTTGTCGCGCATCTTCTCGACGCCGATGACGAGCACGCAGTCGTGGACGCCGCTGGCCACGGCCATGGCGCCCATGCGGAAGGCGTCGCTCCCGCTCGGGCAGGCGTTCTCGACCCGGGTGCACGCGATGCCGTTCAGCCCGAGCGCGCTCGGCACGGTGTTGCCGGAGATGCTCTCCTGTCCCCACAGGCTGCCCCGCTGGGTGGCGACGACAGCGAAGTCGACCGCGTCGCGCGACATACCCTTGTCGACGTTGGCGAGCGCCGCCTCGAATGCCCCCGCCGCCATCTGCTCATAGCTCTGCTCGAACAGCTCACCGAACTTGATGAGGCCGGCGCCGACGACGGCGACACGGTTCCAGCTCATGATGCGACCCTCCGTACCTTGTAGCCGTACACGGGCACGCCCCGCTCGACCGCGTAGCGACGGAGCAGGAGCTCCACCCGATCACCGATGCGGAGCTGCGCGGCGTCCTGGGGCATCCCCTGCAGCTGCACGCGGGCACCGTCGTCGAGGTCGACGACGGCCAGCGGGAGCGGTGCGACGAACGGCGCTGGCATGGAGTGGTTCACGATGAACGTGTGGACGGTGCCGGTCCGTTCGAGGTCTCGCACCTCGAACTTGTTCGCACCACACCGGATGCACGCCGGGTGCACCGACGGCGGCACGTTGATCGCGCCGCACTCCACACAGTGGCCGCCCTGGAGCGCCAGCAGCTCCACACCACCTCGCACGTGCCCGGCTCCGCCCGGTGGCACGCCCATGGGGATCGGCTCTCCGGACGGTACCAGCTGACCACGAGCGCGCAGCACTTCGGCGTACGTGACGACGGCGCCGTCGTCGAACGCGTCGTCCGCGCCGGGGACCGGGGCGTCGACCTGGAGCGCGACGCCGGTCGCCCGGCCCCCGCCGTAACCGACGACTGCGGCGCGCCCCGACGAGCGCAAGGCGACGCGCAGGCCCAGCAGCGGCGCCGCCGCGCCGGTGTCACCCAGCTCGGCGTACGCAGCCGCCGACGCGGAGGCGTCCGCACCGAGTTTGCGGGCGAGCGCAGCACCCATCCGGCCGTCGGGGTCGGGCAGCGACCAGGCGTCGGCCTCTCCCACGGCCCGGCCGACCTCGGTGAGCATCGGAAGGAACACCTCTTCGCGGAACAGCCGCCCGTCGTAGAGATCACGCGTCGTGCCCTCGCCGTCGCCCCGGTAACGGTCGAGCACCGGACGCGTGCGCTGAGTCCTCGACACGAGCGAAGCCGGACCGGAGCCGGCGGCGAGCACCAGCGCTACCGCCCCTGCCGCCACCCGCGGCTCCCAACCCGTGCCCCCGCCCGGGACGACCGCATCGCCGGCAACGACCAAGGCTGTCGCCGCGCTTCCGGCAGCGATGGCGTCCCACGCGGCGACGAGGGCCTCCATGCCGGCGTGGGCCGAGCCGCTCAGCAGCGCACCGCCGACCTCGGTCCGCAGCCGCAGCGCTGCGCTGAGGAGCGCGAGGCTCGGGCCCTCGGCGAACGGCGGCCGGCTCGTGCCCCACCAGATGCCGTCGACGTCGCCGGGCGAGCACGCCGCCGTGGCGAGCGCCCGCACGGCAGCGAGCCACGACAGCGTCAGCGCGTCTTCGTCGGCCGCGCACACCGCGGCCTGACCCTTGCCGCCGCTCGTGCCCCACGCGGCCGCCACCTCGGCGGCAGGCAGCCGCAGCGAGGGTGCAGCAGCACCGACGGCCATGATACTGACGGCCTTGATACTGACGGGCGAGACCATGAAGCTGATTCTATCTATGCACGATATTCACGCGTAACGCAGCAGCACGTGATCGTCCATATCCGGTCCCCCTCTGCCCACGGGTCCCGTGACCTCGCCTGGGGCCGTGAGTGATATCTCGGACAATCACTTTGACCGCGCCGACTCGTTGACCGCGCCGACCGTGCAATCTCACCGTGGACGGGCGTCGATATCCGTGCTCACGAGGTACGTCCGCGGCAGGTCGAGGGTCGGACAGCTCTTGGAGATCCTCGGCGAGCGACCTGAACCGTGGGCAATCGCCCGGCAGGACAACAGCGCTGATCCCTTGGAGCGCTGACGCTCGGTGGCCTGAACAGACACCTTCACAGCCCACCTCGTCGCACGAGATGGGCCTGCAGTCAACTGGCTCGCTCGGGCGACCTTGTCCTCGGGGGCCGGCGGTGACGCAGTTGGTGCAACAGAGTCTGCTCGTCCGGCCCGAGGCGCTCGGCGGCCCTGCCCTGCCCACGCGGAGGCTCCTTGAGCCGGTCGGTCAGGAGCTCGAGGTTGTGCTGTGCGGCCTCGAGCTGATCCCGGAACGCGTCGCGCTCTGCGACCACCGATTCGGTCTCCGCGTTCGCTCGGGCCACGTCGCGCTGCAACACCGCATTGCGCGCCTCGAGCTGCTCGAGTCGCCGGCGTGCCCACGACGTCGAGTCGGCCCCCTCGGCCGGCGCGGCGGCGACCCGGGCGACACGCGCGAGCAGCGCGGCCGCGAGCTCGTCGTAGTCCATCGCGCCCTCGGCCACCTCAACCGACGACACGACCGCCGCCTGGGCCCCACCGCCCCCACTGCGCGAGATCCGGTATGTCCGCTTTCCCTTGATCTCCCGGTCGAGCAGGCCGCCCTTGGCCATGGCGGCGACGACCTGGGTGAACCCGGCGTCGGTTCCCTCGTACCCGATCGCCTGCTTCAGCGCCGAGGTCGCCTTGCCGCTTGCGTCTTCGATCGGTCCCTGCTCTGCAAGATATGCGAGAACCCGATTACGAACGCTCTGATCTCGTGCCACAGAACCTCCTCGAAGGAGGGGCGCGATTCACCAACAGTCGATCCGTACAGAAACGTACAGAGATCGGCCACATGCCCCAGCGGGACCTTAGCATCCTTGCTCCTTCGTTTCATCGCGCATGGCGTCATCGGCGCATACTGGGGGCGCCCAGCCAGGCCGCGTCACGGGTACCGGTTCTTACGCAATTCCCAGACACACGGGCGCTTCGGGGCCACGGGCGACGAACGCGCTGGTGACGGAGGCCAATGGTCGTGGGGTGTGCCCGGTACCGCGCGTCCGATCCGCCCACCTGTGTCGAATCACAACGCCGACACAACAACAGGGGCCGCCACGAGGAGGCGAGCCGCGATGCGCGATTCCGCCGGCTGTGCCGCGCGGATCTGCACCTCGGCGCGCAGACCAGTCCTCGGCCACGTACCCCCCGGCGCGACGCAAGTCGACGCGAGCACGACCGGCCCGGTGCTCGACGGGCTCGTACGCCGGCGCGAGAAGGGCCACGTCGACGACGAACACCGGCACGACATGCCCGTCACTCGTGCTCGACGGCGTGATCCTCGGGCTGCACCGGCCCGGGAGACCGTCTCCGCCATGGTGCTCGAGCGCGGCGCGGGCTTCGCCTTCGGGAGTGATCCACCGCTGTCCGGCGCGTCGTACCGGTCCAGGGGGCGACCGCCGTCCTCGTCGCCGAGCACGGGAACGTCGCATCGCTCCGCCTCGACGACCAGGCCGGGCGTGCCGGCGACCACCGGGTGCGGCTCGCCCACCCGTGACGGCGACCCGAACCCCCTTCACGCCAGGTTGGCGTCGGTGCTCGACATGTCGGGGCGCGCCCTGGACGGAATTCTCCCTGGCCGTGGCGGCCGTCGTCGTGGAACGCGGGCGCTGCTCCCCCGGCTGATCCGGGTGGGCCTGGCCGCGGGACGGGGCCGCAGCCGGTAGGGCGGCATCGCGCACCCCACCGGCCCGCCCCGTCCGAGTTCGCAGGTTCAGCACGTGGGGGGCATGTGCCGCTGTCCCGCTGGCTCGCGACCAGAGTGGGGCGCGCCGCTCACATCCCACCGACACGCGGCTCACAGGATCGCCGGTGCGGACCCTGGCCACCACCGAATGTGAGCTCTTTCCCGCGATGCGTGTTCGGTCCCCGAGATCGCGGCCGAGGTGACGCGTACAATCTCTGTGCCGGGGGTGAAGGGGGGCCACCACAGTGATCGCCGTCCGCTTGCTCGGTCCTGTGGAAGTCGAGGTCGACGGGGACAAGGTCGCGCTCTCCCGCACCCTCGAACGGGCCCTCCTGGCCAGATTGGCGCTCGAGCCCGGCCAGCCGGTGTCCACCAGCAGGCTGGTGGACGACCTCTGGGGCGATCACGCGCCGAGGGACGGGGTCGCCAGCCTGCAGGGGCTCGTCTACCGCCTGCGGCGGACGCTCGGACCGGAGGGCCGGTGCATCGTCCGCGTCGCCAACGGGTACTCGCTCGACGCCGAGGCGGTGCAGGTCGACGTGACCGCCTTCCACCGGCTCGTGGCGCGGGCGCGCGCCACCTCGGCGTCCGACAGCCCCCGTGACGCACCGGGACTGCTGCGCGCCGCGCTCGACCTGTGGAGAGGGCCACCGCTGTCCGGCCTGGAGTCGCTCCCGTTCGTCGGCACGCAGGCCACGCGCCTGAACGCTGCCCGGCTGGCCGCCCTGGGCGACCGGATCGCCGCCGACCTCGCCGCCGGCCGGCACGGCGACGTGATCGCCGAGCTCGAGACACTGGTGGCCGAGCACCCCTTCGAGGAGCGATTCTGGGGGCAGCTCATGCTCGCCCTGTACCGCTCGGGCTCACAAGCCGGGGCACTGCGGTGCTTCGCCCGCCTGCGCGGCGTGCTGCGCGACGAGCTCGGCATCGACCCCGGACCGGCGGTGGCCGAGCTCGAACAGTCGATCCTGCGCCAGGACCCCTGCCTGGCCCTGGCGCCGGCGGCGCCGGCGTCCCTCCCGGCGGCGACCGGCGCGGCGGTGCCGGCGCCCGACGACGAGCCGATCGATGGACGCCGGCGGGCGGCGCCGTCCGGTGCCGAGTTCTCGGATCTCTCGTGGCTGGCACCGGCGGGCGCGGTGGGCTTCGTCGGGCGTCTCGCCGAGCTCGACGTGGCGCGATCGGCCCGACTGCGAGCGGTCGCGGGGGAGCAACTGCTCCTCTTGGTGACCGGGGAGCCCGGCATCGGCAAGACCCGCCTCACCGCGGAGTTCGCACGCGAGTTCGACGCCGACGGCGACCTCGTTCTGCACGGCCGCTGGGACGAGGAGCCGCTGTGCCCGTACCAGGCGTTCCGCGAGGCGCTGGGTCGCTATGCGCGCCGTGCGCCCGCATCGCTCGTCCGCGCCGACGTCGGGCCCCTGACCCCGGTCCTCGGCCGCATCGTGCCCGAGCTGGTCGAGAACCACGGCGCCGGCGGGCTCCTCGTCGACGGCGGGCCGGAGGGCGAGAGCGACGGCCAGGGCGAAAGCAAGGGCGAACGCGAGGGCGAACGCGAGGGCGAGGGCGAGGGCGAGGGCGAGGGCGAGCGCTACCAGGCGTTCGATGCCGTCAGCCGGTGGATCGACGCCATCGCCGCTCGTCGCCGGCTGGTGCTCGTGCTCGACGACCTACACTGGGCGGACAGACCCTCGCTCCTGCTGCTGGAGTACCTCCTGCGGTCGACGTCGCCGTCCCCGGTGCTGATCGTGGCCACCTACCGCCAGACCGACGCCAAGGTGGCGGGATGGTTCTCCGAGTCCCTGGCGGGCATCCGCCGCACGGCGTCGGTCGAGCGCGTCGCTCTGGGCGGGCTGTCGGCAGCCGAGACCCAGGAGCTGGTGGAGGCGGCCATCGGGCGCTCGCTCACCGACCCCGAGGCGGTGGGGGCGGCCAATCTGCAGCGCCACACCGGTGGGAACCCGTTCTTCCTGCAGGAGGTCGTCCGGGACCTCAACGAGGCGGGACGCTCGCTCGAGGCGTGGACGGTGGCCAACGCCGACGAGCTCCTGCTGCCCGACCGGCTGCGCGACGTCGTGCACTGGCGCCTGCGCCAGCTGTCGGGCGTGTGCATGCGCGTCCTGTCCGCCGCCTCGGCGATGGGAGAGGAGTTCGACATCGCCACGGTGGGCCAGGCCATCGACTGCGACGAGGCGACCTTGCTGGCCGCGCTCGACGAAGCGCGACAGGCCGGCGTCGTGAGCGAGAGCTCACGGGACTTCGACACGCATCGTTTCGCGCACGCGGTGGTCCGCCAGGCGCTCTACGACGAGCTGGGCCTCAGTCGCAGGGCGCGCCTGCACCGGCAGCTGGGCGCCGCGCTCGAGGCCCGCTACGGCGTGGACTCCGGCCGTCACGCCGCCGAGCTCGCCCGCCACTTCTACCTCGGCGCCGGAGCCGGTGGCGTCAACGACGCGCTGCGCTATCTCCGGCTCGCAGCCGACTACGCGCTGCAGCAGGTGGCCTACGAGGCGGCCGCCGACCATCTCGCCCGGGCACTCGAGATCGTGTCGGTCTACCGCCCCTCCGACGAGCTGGAGCGCTGCCACCTCCTCCTGGCCATCGGCAGGGCCTGCATGAAGGCGGGACGGACGAGCGACGCCAATGCCCGGTTCCTCGAGGCCTTCGACGTCGCCGACCGCTGTGGGCGCGCCGACCTGCTCGCCGAAGCTGCCCTGGGCTACGGCGGGGTCCTGCCCGCGGGGTCCGAGCCGAACCCGCAGGCGCGCGCCCTTTTGGAGTCGGCGCTCCCCGCGCTCTCGCCCGAGGACGGGCGCGCCCGGGCCCTGGTACTCGGCCGGCTCGCCCAGTGGGGCCACTTCGACCGCCCTCGGGCGGAACGGGAGGCCCTGGTCGACGAGGCGGTGGCCATCGCCCGCCACCTCGACCAGCCGTCGACGCTGGCCGCCGTGCTCGGGTACCGCTACTGGGCGCTCGACGGTCCCGACGACCCGGAGCAACAGGTCGCCGTGGCCATGGAGATCCGCCGCCTGGGCGAGCAGACCGGCGACCGCGAGACCGTGCTGCACGGGCTGAAGTGCGAGCTGCACTCCCGGTTCGAGCTCGGCGACTTCGAGAGGTCCAGACGCGTCGCTGCGGACCTGGGGGCGATCGCCGCCCAGATGCAGCAGCCCGAGTACCTGCGCCTCGGCTGCATGTGGGACAGCCTGGTGGCGGGCATCGAGGGCCGGTACGCCGACGCCGAGCAGAGCGCGGCGCAAGCCGCTGCCATCCTGGAACGGACCGAGCATCCGCAGCTGTACGCGCTGTACGTGGGCCTCTCGCTGCCCTGGCGCTGGCTCCAGGGGCGGATGGAGGAATTGCGCCCCCTGCTGGAATTGGGCAAGACGGGTCGCGCCTCGCTGGGCGAGTCCGCGCTCGTGGCGTGGGTGGCGAGCGAGATCGGCCATGGCGACCAGGCCGGGGCGACCCTGGCGAGCCTCGACCCCGCCGAGGTCACCGACAGCGACCACAATTTCCATTGGTGGTTCCTCGTGGTGGCGCTCGCGCAGACGGCGTGGAACCTCGGCGACCGGCAGTGGGCGGCCGTCGTCTCCGACATCATCGAGCCCTACGCCGACCACAACTGCCGGGGAGGGCAGGCCACCTTCCTCGGCGCCGCTTCCATGCACCTCGGCGCCCTGTCGCTGCTGCTCGGCCGCAACGTTGCCGCCGTCGCACACCTCGAAGCGGCCCTGGCCCGCCACCAGTCGATGCGGGCCCGGCCCTTCGCCTGCCTGACCCAGGGCCTGCTCGCCACCGCCCTGCGGCGCGACGGCTCGGCGCACAGCGTGGCGCGCGCCCGACAGCTCGAGGACGAGGCGGGCACGACGGCGGCGGCGTTGGGGATCGCGCCGCGCTTCTCGCCGCCGGGATCCTGAGCGTGGCGTCACGGCGACCGTCACCGTGACAGGGCCTTCCTCCGATCGGCGCTCCCCGACGGGCGCCGGGGGCGGCGGCTACTGGTAGCGGTCGAGGTGCTCGATGATGTCGGGGAAGACGTCGTGGGCGACGTCGCGGCCCACCAGCGCGTCGAGGTGCGCGTACTCCGGCAGGATCGTGAGCGAGTAGTTGTCAGGCCCGTTGTGCTCGGTGAGCCAGTGCAACGTCCGCTCGGTGCCCTCCGGGTGGAACACGTAGTTCTTCGCCCCTGCCACGAAATGGATCGGGACGTCACGGAGCAGCTCCGGTCGCTGGAGGTACCGGTCGCGGCCGTGGGCGTCGACCGCCCTCCCCCGCTGCATCATCAGCCCAAGGTGCTCGAGGCAGCGGATGTTGGCGACGCCGAACATCTCCGGGAGCGCCTTGTGGGTCGGGTCGTCGAGCTGCGCATGCCGATGCGTCAACCCGAAGATGGCGTTGATCCACCGGCACACCGGCAGCTCGCACGCCTCACCGCGCGGCAGGGGCACGGTGTGCAGCGCCAGGTCGAGCACGACGTTCCCGACCGTGCGCTCGGTGTCGGGGTGGAGCAGCTGCTGGTTCACGGCCTCGAGCAGGTTGCCGACGTGCACGTCCGCTTCGAGCACCTTGAGCGTCGACGTGACGGGGTGGAGGGAGAACTGGGAGCACACGGCGGAGCGGACCTTCCCCGCCATGCCGTTCTCGCCGTCGAGGAGGGCCATCAGCAGCGACACGGACCCGACGCAGTGGCCGAACACCTGCACGGTCGGGCGCCCCGTGACCCGGATGACCTCGTCCACCGCCCGGGGCCAGTCGGTGAAGGCGATGTCGTCCACGGTGAACTGGGTCTCGGCCGACGGCAGGTCGATCCCGGCCCGGTAGTCGAACAGCCACACGTCGTACCCGCCGTCGAGGAGGACCTCCACCAGGTTGGTGTGGATCATGGGGGTGAGCAACGACGTCGCCGACATGGCGAAGCCCGAGGCCAGCATCACCGGGCCCTTGTCCCCTCCCCGGTACCGGATCAGGCGCGAGCAGGCATCGGGGAGGTCTTCGGACTCGTGCCACCGTCCGGCGCGGTCGCACAGCAGGACGGTCTCGTCGTCGCCGGAGCGCCGGCGCGGCCGGGGACGCGGCGCGGGGGACCCCGGCGACGCCGGGAACCGGCCGAGCTCGTTCAGGGCGCCCCCGTAGAAGGGGAGGATCGAGCGGGCGAACAACACCACGAACTGGACGAGAAGGCGCTCGCGCGCGGCGCGGTCGACGTTCAGGACCTCGGCATGGGCGAGGAGGTGGTGCACGTCGGTGAGCCCGATGTGCATGACGCCGATGGCCCGCATCGCCCCCTCGTCGGGAGCGTCGCCCGCGTAGACGGTGACGTAGAGCGTGGTGGTGTGCTTCCACGCCGAGAGGATCGATCCGGGCCGGATGACCTTGTGGCCCTCGAGGAGGAACGCCTGCGGCTGCTCGGTGCGCGAGCGCAGCGTCATCCGGTAGCGCATCCAGTCGGTCTCGACCGCGTCGGGGTGCGGCTCCAACAGGATGAACGAGCCCTCGACGACGTCCATCGGGGTGGGGCACAGCATCGGGGCCAGGACCGTGCCCGTGAGTGTCGCCGGGGAGGCGGCGTCGCGGAGCAGCGCCGGGAGGTCCTCGTGCGTGATCGTGGTCTCGAATTGGATCGACGTCCCCCGGGCGCGTCCGGCTTCGTAGGCGGCCTCGTAGTCCAAGTCGCCCCCGTCCGTGCTGGCGAGGTAACCGGACATGCGCTCGTTGAACCGCAGCGCCGGAATGCTCGTCGGTGTCACCGTTCCTCCCGGTCGTCGATCACCGTGTCCGTGAATCCGCGGCCACGTCGCCGCCGGTGCCGGCGCCCACGCCGACGGACAACGACGTCGAACCCGTCCACACGCCTCCTCGCGCGGCTCGTGCCCCGGCACGCTCCTGGTCGTTCCAGTGTCCGGGCGGCACTTGCACCCGGCTCACAGGCCGCTCACGCGGGCCGCCGGGCGCCACCGGGCAGGCGGGCCGGCGGGGCACCCCGGTGACCGGACCCTCGGTCGGCCGCCCGACCTAGCCTGGGCCGTCGCCGCCCACGCCTGCCCCGACCCCTCGCCCTCCGAGACCGAGCCGCCGATGACGAGCCCAGAGTCCCCGTTCGAGCGGCTCGACGCCGACCGGGCCGACGCGGTGGTCGAGCTGTGCCGGCGCTGCCTCGACGACCCGCCGACGGCCGACGAGGTGCTCGCCGGCCTCTACAGCCCCGACCAACCGGTGGTGGTGCGCGGCGACCCCGACATCGGGATCGTGGCCGCCGTGCCGGCAGGTTCCCAGGGCTACATCCGGCTCCTCGGGGTCGACCCGGCGGCCCGGGGTCGGGGGCACGGGACGGCCCTGCTGCGGGCGGCGGAAGCCGACCTGGCCGCGCTGGGTGCCACCTCGGTGCAGGTGGGGGCCGACCCTCCCTACTACCTGTACCCGGGGGTCGAGACGTCGCAGACGGCGCTGCTGTGCCTGCTCGAGCGCCACGGCTACCAGCGTGTCGACTCGATCGTCAACATGGAGGTGGACCTGCGGTCGCTCCCGCCCGACCCGGGTGGCCACGTGCTGGCGGGCGCGGGCGAGCGGGCCGAGGTGGGGGCGTGGTTGGAGGAACACTGGCCGAGCTGGAAGGCCGAGGCTCTGCGGGCACTCGAGCGGTCGACGCTCGTCATCAGCCGCGACGACCTCGGCATCGCCGCGTTCTGCGCCTATGACGTCAACCGCGGCGGACTCCTCGGGCCGGTCGCCGTCCGGGGCGACCTGTGGGGGAAGGGCGTGGGCCGGCCCCTGATCGTCGGCGCCCTGCACCGCATGCGCCGGTCGGGGCGCTCGCGGGCCGAGGTGGCCTGGGTGGGCCCGCTCCGGCCCTACGTCCGGGTGGGGGCCAGGGTGAGCAGGGTCTTCTTCGTCCACCGGCGCGCCCTCGGTCGACAGGGGGCGTAGTTGCCCGTCGCCGCAGGCTCCCCCTACCGTGACGGCGGCGGGCTCGCCGGGGCACCGGCCACCACGCCGGCATCGGGTGACGAGGGGGGTTGGTGGCGGACGCAGTGTCGTCGACGGCAACGGAGCACCCGCTCGCGCCCCTGACCGCCGCCGAGATCGACGCCGCCGTGGCCCTGGTGAGGGGGCACGCCGGCTTCGGCGACACGGCGCGGTTCGCGTACGTGGGCCTGGCCCCGCCGACGAAGGACGAGGTGCGCTCCTGGTCTCCGGCACAGCCGGTCGACCGCCGGGTGCGGCTCATGGTCGTGACGGGGCCCGAGGCGAACGTGGTCGAGGTGGTCGCTGCGCTCGCCACCGGCTCGCTGTCGGTGACCGAGGTCCCCGGGGTGCGCCCCGCACTGTTGTTCGAGGAGTCGTTCGCGGCCATCGTGGCGCTGCACGGGCACCCCGATTGGCAGGCCGCCATGCGCCGCCGGGGCATCGAGGACATGAGCACGGTGCAGATCGACCCGTGGCCGGCGGGGTCGTTCGGCGTGGCGCACGAAGAGGGGCGGCGGATCTGCCGCTGCCTCGCCTACGTCCGCGAGACCCCGGACGACAACGGGTACGCCCACCCCGTCGAGGGCGTGATCGGCTTCGTCGACATGGCTCGCGGCGAGGTGCTCGAGGTGGTCGACACCGGGGTGGTGCCCATCCCCGCCGAGAGCGGCAGCTACTACCCCGAGTCGGTGGGCCCCCTACGCGCCGACCTCAAGCCCATCGAGATCACGCAGCCCGAGGGCCCGAGCTTCACGGTGGAAGGCGACCTCGTCCGGTGGCAGAAGTGGTCCCTCCGGGTGTCGATGGACGCCGTGGAGGGCCTCGTGCTGCACCAGGTGGGCTACGAGGACGACGGGCGGGTCCGGTCGATCCTGTTCCGGGCCTCGGTGAGCGAGATGGTCGTGCCCTACGGCGACCCCGGCCCCATGCACGGATGGAAGAACGCCTTCGACGCCGGCGAGTGGGGCCTCGGGCGGATGGTGAACTCCCTCACCCTGGGGTGCGACTGCCTGGGGGTCATCCACTACTTCGACGCCGTCTTCGCCACCGAGCGGGGCACGCCCTATGTCGTGAAGAACGCCGTCTGCATGCACGAGGAGGACTACGGCATCCTCTGGAAGCACAACGACCCGCGCTCGGGCCGGACCGAGGTGCGGCGGTCGCGCCGGCTGGTGGTGAGCTCCATCGCCACCGTGGGCAACTACGACTACGGCTTCTTCTGGTACTTCTACCTCGACGGGACGATCCAGTTCGAGGTGAAGCTGACGGGCATCCTGTCGACCATGGCCGTGGTGCCGGGCGCCCACCCCCCGTTCGCCTCGATGGTGGCGCCGCAGCTCGCCGCCCCGTACCACCAGCACCTGTTCAACGTCCGGCTCGACGTTGACGTCGACGGCGCCACCAACTCGGTCTACGAGGTGGACTCGCGCCCCGTGCCGCCGGGACCGGAGAACCCCTGGGCGAACGCCTTCGCGCCGGTGGCGACCCTGCTCGCCACCGAGGCCGCGGCCCAACGCGTCGTGGAGCCGGCCGCCAGCCGCTACTGGAAGATCGTGAACCCGCAGTCCGAGAACCGGTTGGGCATCCCCGTCGCCTACAAGCTCCTCCCCGGGCCCACCCCCACCTTGCTGGCGGACGCGGGCTCGAGCGTGGCCCGACGCGCCGGGTTCGCCACCCGCAACCTGTGGGTGACGCCCTACGCGCCCGACGAGCGGCGCGCCGCGGGCGACTATCCCAACCAGCACGCCGGGGGCGACGGCCTGCCCAAGTGGACGACGCAGGACCGGCCCGTGACCGAGCGCGACATCGTCGTCTGGTACTCCTTCGGCGTCACGCACGTGCCGCGGCCGGAGGACTGGCCGGTCATGCCGGTCGAGTACGCGGGCTTCCACCTCGTCCCCGTGGGGTTCTTCGACCGCAACCCCGCGCTCGACGTGCCGCCGCCGCCCGCCGCCTGCCACACGCCCTGAGCCGTCGGGGCGCGGGCAGGCTCGAGCCACGCGGCGCAGCCCGCGGTGAGCAGAACCAGGCCTCCACGAACGGAGCGGCCCCACCGACGGATCATCGCCCCGGATCTGTTCAGGGCACGCCCTGGCCGGCGCGGCGCGCCTCGATGCGGCCGTCGACCCACGTCGCCACGGCGGCCACGACGGCGGTCGCCGTGGCCCGCAACGCGGCGAGGTCGAGTGTGAGGTCGCGGACCTGCCCGCTCTGCGGCCACAGCCCGACGACCCGGCCCGGTGACGCCGGCGCGTCGCGGACCAGGGCGGCGACCAACCCGGGATAGCCCAGCTCGACGCGCCAGTCGTCCGGGCACCGCCCCGTCCCCACCACGAACAGCGCCGAGCGCCGGTCGATGGCGACACGCACGTCGGCGCGTCCTTTCAGGGTGAGCTGGCGGCCGCCGGGACACTGCCACCAGTCGTCGCGCCCACCGATCACCGGAGGTCGGGAGATACGCGTCCACTCGAGGGCGGTGAGCAGCTGGGTCGCCCACCCCGTGGCCTCGGCGCGCACGACAGCCCGGGCGCCGGTGGGCAGCCCCGCGTACCACGACGCCCACCACGGCGCCGCCGTGGCGTCCGAGCCGGGCGCGCCGCGGGCGTCCTCGACGCCGGCCGCCAGGACTTCGGCGACGGCGACGGCCGGGTGCGGCGCCAGGCCGCGGACGCACCGGTGCACGGCGGCGATGCCCACGGCGCGCCGGCAGGTGCGCGGCGAGGGCGTGAAGGAGTCGTCGGTCGACATGCAGCGTTCGGGGTGGCGGTGCGCCACCCGCATCTTGAAGGCGTCCATCTGCAGGCGCTCGCCGGCAGGAAGATCGGCGATCACGGCCTGCAGGTCACGGCCGAGGGTGTCGCGCAGGCCCACCAGCTCGCTCGGCGAGATGACGTCCGCCGGCGGTGCCAGCAGCGCGTCGGTCAGCGTCACCGATCGCGGCACGGTCAACGCCGACCCGCCCGCGGTCGGGGCCGGGGCCGCCGCCGGGGCGGCCCGGCTCACGGCCGCCCCCGGCGGCGGTGCCCTCCGGCATCCCCCGGCGCGGTGGTGGCCGTCGGCGTGGTGGCGGCCGTCGGCGTGGTGGCGGCCGTCGGCGTGGTGGCGGCCGAGCGCTCGCCGGCGAGGTCGGCGTCGGGATCGCCGGGATCGTCGGGATCGTCGGGATCGTCGTCGGCGCGCGCCGCGGCGGTGCGGGGGACGTCCGTGCCGGCGCGCTCCTGGCCCGGCGCGCACCCGGGCAGGCCCACGCACCACGCGCACAGGGGGTTCGGTGCGCGCGCCGGCTCGGCGCCGGTCGCCAGGCGGCAGAGTCGCCCCGTGCCCGCCAGGACGCGCTGCAGCGCGCCGACGAGGGCGTCCTCGCCCACGGGCTCGACGTCGAGCTCGCCCGTGGCGCTGTAGTAGGTGGCGATCCGGAACGGCGGCGCGCCGCTGCGCAACGTCTCCAACAGCGCGTAGACGTGGAGGTCGCCGCGGTGCTCGACACGCCGGCGACCGGACTTGAGCTCGACGACGCACACCGACGACCGCTCGTGCGCGGGGCCGCCGAGCACCAGGTCCACGACGCCGGCGAGGACGACGCGGCCCCCGCACAACGGCACCTCGAGACGCTCCTGGGTCCGCGCCAGCCAGGCGGGGCTCGGGACCGGCCACCGCTCGGCGATCCCGGCGGCCTGCGCCGCCACCTCGGCCACCAACCGCCGCCGGCCGTCGTCGGGCAGGGCGTCGACGAAGGCGACGACACCGTCCCCGTCGCCGTCCACCCCGAGGGCGGCCACGGCGTCGGCCCACGGATCGTCGATCACGCCGATCGTGACCCACTGCCGGAAGAGGGCGTCGACGAGGCTGCCCCGTGCGAGCTCGAGGGTCACCACCCGCGGCGCGGCGCGGTTCGCGGCCAGATGGGCCTCGCACGCCAGCACCTGGTTGAGCGACTCCTTGCTGACCCGGACGGGGTCCCGGTCGGTCGGCAGCCGGCCCACGGCCTGCGCCAGCCCGTCCTCGAGCCAGTCACGCAACCCGCCGGCCAACCCGGGGTCCACCACCGGCCGCTTCTGGGCGTCCCCCCGCAGGCGCCGGAGCAGCGACGCGCCGTCCGGCGCCGCCGTCACCGCTGATCGGGCTCCTCGGGGCACGCGCCCCAGGATGCCCGACGGGTGTGTCGAGGCCCCGGACCCGCCGGCCAGGTCCTCGACCCGCCCCGAGGCGAAAAACGGGCGCGAGCCCTGGGAAGAGCCGACAGGGCGCCGGTAACCTTGGGTCCTCATGGACGTCATCGGCGTGGAGGCACCTGCGGACGCCACCGGCGCCACGCCGGGGGCCCCGGCGTGAGCACCGCCTTCGCCGTGGTGTTCGGGGTCTTCGTGGCCCTGATCCTGGGCCTGTCGGTGGTGTCGGTGCGCTGGGCGGTACGGCGCGACCGCGTGGCCCGGGCGGCCCGGGCGGCCCAGGCCCCGCCGCCGCCCCCGGACGGCGCCTCGCCCGTCACCGGCTCGGCGCCGGTCGGCACGCCCGGGACCGGCCCGTGACGGTGCCCACGCCTCCCGCGACCCCCCGGGGGCCGCAGGGCCGGCCCGTCCTCCCCGGCGGCGTGTTCATGGGCCCCGGGACCACACGCCGCGTGGCGGGCACCGGCGCCTCGCGGCGGTGGCTCAGCCGCTACCGCCGCCTGCGGGCGCCGCGTCGGAAGGTCCGCACCGCCTTCGTCTTCGCCGGCGGGGGCTCGCGGGGCTCGGCGCAGGTCGGCATGCTCCAGGCCCTCCTGGACCGGGGGATCACCGCCGACGTGGTGTACGGAGCGTCGGTGGGGGCCATCAACGCCGCCGGGTTCTGCGGTGAGCCCACGACGGCGGGCGTCGACCGCATGGTGGAGCGCTGGCGCCAGATCACCCGCGAGGACGTGTTCCCCCAGGGCCGCTTCCCGACGCCGTGGCGGTTCTTCCAGCAGCGCGAGGCCGTCCACCCCAACGACGGGGTCCGCGCCATCATCGACTCCGGGCTCACCTTCGAGCGCCTCGAACAGAGCCCCATCCCCCTGGAGGTGGTGGCCACCTCCCTCACCGACGGGCGGACGCAGTGGTTCACCGAGGGCTCCGCGGCGGAGCGCATCCTCGCCTCCACCGCCCTGCCCGCCCTGCTCCCGCCGGTGGAGGTGGACGGCGAGGCCTTCATCGACGGCGGCGTGGTCGACAACGTGCCCATCGGGCGGGCCATCGCCCAGGGCGCCGAGCGCATCTTCGTCCTGCTGTGCGGCCCGCTGCACTACACGCCGCACCGCTACCGCCGCCCCGTCGAAGCCGTGCTGACGGCGTTCTTCATCGCCGTGCACGCCAAATTCGCCCGCGAGCTCGAGCGCCTACCGGAGGGCGTCGAGGTCGTCGTGTTCACCGTCGACAGCGAGCCGGTGTCGCGCTACGACGACTTCTCGGCCACCGACACCCTGATCGCCGCCGGCCGGGCCAACGCCGACATCGTCCTCGACTTCTGGGAGCGCGGCGGCGTGGGCGACACCTTCCGGCCCGCCCCCGCCCCCGTGGACACCGAGGCACCCGCGTCGGAGGGCGAGGCGGTCTAGCGGCCGGCTCGGAAGCGGCCCCGGGGCATCGGGGCCACCGGGCCCGCGCACGACGCGCACCGCCGAGGCCAGCCCCGGGAACCGGCGACGGCACGACGTGGCACTCGACGAACAGACCGGCGCGCTGGCGCAGCGCCTCGCACGACTGGGGTCCGTCGACTACGCGCACGTCACCGCGGCGCAGTACCGGGAGCTGTTCTGGCGGATGATGGCCGAGGCCTCCGGGCCGGCGGTCGTGGACGCCACGGCGGTGGTGCACCGCACCCGCGTCGTCGTGCCCGGACCGACGACGGCCGACATCGCCCTCGACGTCTACCGCCCGCACACGGCGGCGCGCGCCGCGCCCGCCGTCGTCGTCCTCCACGGCGGGGGCTGGGTGGTCGGCGGGCCCGGTGTGCACGACCCGCTGTGCCGGGCGGTGAGCTCGCGCACCGGGGCGGTCACGGTGGGTGTCGACTACCGCACCGCCCCCGAGCACCGCTTCCCCGCCGCCCTCCACGACTGCCTGGCCGCGCTGGACTGGGTGGCGGCGCACGCCGGCCGGCTCGGCGCCGACCCGGCCCGCCTGGCGGTGGCGGGCGACAGCGCCGGCGCCAACCTGGCCGCCGCCGTGACCCTGGCGGTACGCGACGGCGGCGGGCCGCCCCTCGCCGCCCAGGCGTTGCTGTGCCCCTTCGTCGACCTGCGCGCCGGCGGCGTGACGGACGGGGGACACGACGTGGCGTCGCTGCTGTCCCCGGCGGCGGCGCGCTGGTTCTGTGACCAGTACCTGGGGGCCCACGACCCCGGCGACCCGCTCGCCAGCCCGCTGTGCGCCGCCGACCTCGCCGGACTGCCGCCCGCGGTGGTGGCCACGGCCGGCCACGACCCGCTGCGCGCCCAGGGCCGGGCCTACGCCGGGCGCCTCCGGCGCGCCGGCGTGGAGGTCCGCGCCCTCGACTTCCCCGCCCTCGCCCACGGGTTCGCGGGCCTCGGTGCGGTGTCGGAGGCTTCCGCCCGGGCCGCCGACCAGGTGTGGGACGCGCTGGGACGGCTGCTCGGCACGCCTCAGCCGGTGGGCGGGTCGTCGGCGCGCCGGGGGGCGACGTGCCACCCGGCCGACGACACGTTGCGCGGCTCGTAGAACACGCAGCCGTCGGGGCACGCGAAGGGGAGCAACTCGTTGGCGTCCACCCGGCAGCGCTCGAGCTTGTCGTCGTGCGCCGTGGTCTGCATGATGTAATGCCGGCAGTCGGCGTTCACGGCCATGGACCATTGTGACCCACCCGGGGTCGGTGGGGGGCCCGGCCGGCCGGGGACCTCGGCTAGCGTCCGGGGCGTGGACTCCCCGGTCTCCACCCGGCAATTGCTCCGCTGGAGCGAGAGCCTGGCGGCCATCGCCCGCACCGGCCTGGGCTTCACCGAGAGCCTCTACGAGCGGGAGCGCTTCGAGGAGGTCCTCCGGGTGGCGGCCGACATCGGCGTGGCCGCCACCGAGGGCGCGGTGGGCGTCGAGGACGCCGACGACCTGGTGGAGGAGTGGCTGCGCGCCGTGGGCCGGGGTGTGCCCGGCTACGTGACCCCCAAGGTCGCCGTGGGCGCCGCCGTGGGCAACGACGACGGGGAGCTGCTGCTGGTCAAGCGGGCCGACTCCGGCGTGTGGCTCTACCCGACAGGGTGGGCCGACGTCGGGTACTCGGCCGCCGAGGTCGTGGTGAAGGAGGTCCTCGAGGAGACGGGGATCGAGGCCGAGCCCCTGCGGCTCATCGCCGTGCTCGACGGGCTGCGTCTGGGATTCACCCGCGTCCCGCTCTACTCCCTCGTCTTCCACTGCAAAGCGACCGGCGGGACGTTGCGCGCCCACCCGCTCGAGTGCGCCGACGTCGGGTGGTTCGCCGCCGACAAGCTCCCCCAGCCCCTCGCCGGGGCCGAGCGGTGGGGCAACCACGTGTTCGCGGCGCTGCGGGGGGAGCACCTCGACGTGCTCTTCGACCGACCCCGTCGCCCCATGTGGCGAGGCGAGGCGCCCCCGGGCTGAGCCTCGGCGCCACCCCGTCGCCCACCGCCACCCCGTCGCCCACCGCCACGCCGTCGCCCGGGGCCGGTGCGCTCACCGGGGCCGGCGCGTCCGCGCCGGTGCTCACAGGCTGTGGAGGACGCCCACGACCCCGCCGGCGAGCACCATCCACGCCGTGTTGACCCGGAAGCGGGCGAGCACCACCAGGGCCACCACGCCGACGGCGACGGCCAGCGGGCCCACGAGGCCGCTGCGGGCCAGGGTGACGGCCACGCCGGCCATGAGCCCCACGGCCACGGCCCCCGCACCGTCGAGAGCGCCCGACGCCCACGACGAGCGCCGGACCTTCGAGAGAAGCGGGATGAGCGCCGCCACCATGACGAACGACGGCAGGAAGATGGCGATCGTCGCCACGAGGGCGCCGGGCACCCCCGACACCAGGTACCCCACGAAGGTGGCGGTGGCGAACACCGGCCCCGGTGTGACCTGGCCGGCGGCCACGGCGTCGAGCAGTTGCCTGGCGCCGAGCCAGTGCAACTGGTGCACGAGGTCACGCTGCAAGAACGCGAGCAGGACGTAGCCGCTGCCGAACACGATCACGCCCAGCTTGGCGAACTCGCGGGCGACGGGCCACAGGCCCACGTGCACCGTCGCGGTGGCACCGGGCCGGGCCCGCCCGCCGCGCCCGGCGGCGGCGAGCGCCAGCGCCGGGGCCACCACCGCCGCGCCTCGCGCCCGGACGCTCCCCCGGTTGCGCCACACCGTGACGACCGCGGCCCCGGCCCCGAGCACGACGAGCGGGTCGACACCGGCGAGGAAGCCCGCGGCCGCGGCGACCGACACCGCCGCCGGGAGCGCCCCCGTGGCGACGACGCCGCGGCCCAGGCCCCACAGCGACACGACGATCACCGCCACCACCACCGGCTTCACCCCGTAGAGCAGGCCTCCGACGGCCGGGAGGTGGCCGTAGCGGACATACAGCCAGGCCAGGACGAGGACCGTCGCGGTGGAGGGGGCGATGAAGCACGTCCCCGCCACCGCCAGCCCCGCCCATCCGGCGCGGCGCCGGCCCACGGCGATCACCATCTGGGTCGAGCCCGGGCCCGGCAGCGCGCCGGTGGCGGCGAACAGCTCCAGGAACTCGGCGTCGGTGAGCCAGCGGCGGCGCTCGACGACCTCGACCCGCAGCATGGCCACGTGGGCGGCGGGGCCGCCGAAGCCGATCACCCCCAGCGTGGCCGAGACGCGGGCCACGGCCAGGAGCCCGCGGCGGCCCTCGCTCACCGCTCGTCGAGCTCGGGTTTCCCCCCGCCTTCCGCGTCGAACCGGAAGCCCACCCCGCGCACCGTCACAAGGTACTGCGGCCGGGCCGGGTCGCGTTCGACCTTGACCCGCAGCCGGCGGATGTGGGTGTCGAGCGTGCGGGTGTCGGCCAGGTCGCGCCCCGACCACAGTCGGTCGATCAGCTCGTCGCGGGTGCGGACCTGTCCCGGCGGCGACAACAGCAGCGCCAGGAGGTCGAACTCGCGGCGCGACAGGTGCACCGGCCGCCCGGCGACGGTCACGACCCGCCGGGCGAAGTCGACGCGCACCGGGCCGGCCTCGACCCGGTCGGACCGGGCCCCATCGGCGCCGGCGGGGGGCGCGAACGGGGGCGGCGCCACGCGCCGCAGTACGGACTGGATGCGGGCGACGAGCTCGCGCAGGCGGTACGGCTTGGTGACGTAGTCGGCCGCGCCGAGCTCGAGGCCGAGGACGACGTCCACCTCGGCGTCGAGCGCGCTGACCATGATCACCGGCACCGGCGCGATGTCGCGCATGCGCCGGCACACCTCGGTCCCCGTCATGCCCGGGAGCAGCACGTCGAGCAGGACGAGGTCGGGAGGCCGGGCCTGGAAGCGCCGCAGGCCGTCGAGGCCGTCGGCGGACAGCTCGACCTCGAAGCCCTCGGTGGAGAGGCCCACCTGCAGCGCCTCGCGGTAGGACTCCTCGTCCTCCACGACCAGGATGCGGATGCGGTCCCCGGGGTGGCGCGTGCCGGCGCGCCCGTCAGCTGCGTCGCGGTCGCGCTCGACCGGGCTCACGTGGCGCTCTTGGCGCCCTTGGCGAAACGCTGGGGGCGGTCCGGCGAGTGCCGCTGCGTGGTCATGACGAGGACACGGGCCACGACGATGAGGACCAGCACCAGTGCCATCAACAGGAGCGCGGCGGCGTCGGCGCGCTGATGGGCGACCTCGAAGGGCTGGTTGTAGTCGGTGAAGACGTTGTACGTCAGGTACCCGATGGGCGAGTTGTGGAGGTTGAGGGTCGGCGGCCGCGTGCTGTACCCGGCCGTGTAGAGCAGCGGGGCGGTCTCGCCGATGGCGATGGCGATGGCGATGATCAATCCGGTGACGATGCCGGGAAGTGCGGGCCGGAGCACGAGCTTGCGCAGGGCGTAGCTGCTGCGCATCCCGAGCGCCTCGCCACCCTCGCGGTACGCCGTGGGGACGGTGCGCAGCGCCACCTCGGTCGTCTTCGAGATGTACGGGACGACGAGGACCCCGACCACGATGATCCCCGCGTAGAGCGAGTAGCCCCAGTGGAACTGCACGACCAAGGCGATGTAGCCGACGTAGCCGAGGACGATGGAGGGCACACCGGCCAGCACCTCCGACGCGCCGCGCAGGAACTGGCCCCGGTCGGTGCGCGTGTACTCGGCGAGGTGGACGCCTCCGGCGATGCCGATCGCCCCGGCCAGGACCAGCACCCCCGCCACGAGGACGACCGTGCCCTGGATCGAGTTGAGCAGGCCGCCGGCGTTGCCGAGCGGATAGGTCGTGAGCACCTTGAAGTGCCAGTGGGTGACCGCCCGACCGGCAACGCCCGCGATGATCGACACCACCGGGATCACCACCAGGGCGAGGGCCACGCCGCACAGCACCCACGTGAGCCGGTTGCGCGTCTTGCGGGGCCCGAGGCGGGCGGGCGCGTCGGCGGTGGCGACCGCCGCCGGGGAGTCCGGGGCCACGGTTCAGATCCCCCGGCCCACCGGGAGCGCCGTCGTCGCCACCCGCCGCACCAGGAGGCGGGCGCCGACGTTGGCGACCAGCGTGATCACCAGCAGCACGAAGGCCAGTTCGGCGAGGGTGTCGGTGGCGAGGCCGCTGACGTCGGTGAGAGCGCCGTCGAGCTGGCTGACGATGGCGGCGGCGATGGTGTTGAACGAGCCGTAGGCGGAGTGGACGTTGGCGCCGAGCAGCGAGCCGCTCACCATGGCCATGGCGATCGTCTCGCCCAGGGCCCGGCCCAGCCCGAGCACCGACGCGCCGATGACGCCGGCACGCACCCACGGAATGGTGACCGTGCCGAGGGCTTCGGAGTCGGTCATCCCCAGCGCCACCGCGCCCTCCACGCTGGCGCGCGGCACCTGGCGGAGCAGGTCCCGCGTGGTGGCGGCGACGATCGGCAGGATCATGATGGCGAGGACCACCCCGGCGGTGAACAGGCCCTGCCCGCCCCCCGTCGGCCCCCGGAAGAACCGCAGCACGGGCACGTCCGGGATGTGGTCGGCCCACAGGGGCTCGACGTGGTGGGAGAGGAAGGGGCCGAGCGTGAAGAAGCCCCACAGGCCGATGACCACACTCGGCACCCCGGCCAGCACCTCGAGGCAGAATCCCACCGCACTCGACAGGCGCGGCGGGAGCTTCTCCACCACGATCAGCGCGGTGCCCACGGCGACGGGCACGGCCAGGACGACGGCGATCGCCGAGGAGACGAGCGTCCCGACGATGAGCGGGAGCGCCCCGTACGACGCCAGGGGCGGGTGTGTGATCCCGCCGGTGGAGACGAGCGGGGCGTAGAGGTTGCCGACGCTCCACTGCGTGCGGGTGAAGAACCCGAAGCCGTTGAAGCGGATGGCCGGCAGGGCTTTCCACAGCAACGCCCCCATGATGAGCACGAGGGCGACCAGCGGCACGAAGGCCATGGCGTGCAGGCCGTGCGGCAGGAGACGCTCGGCACGCCACCACGCCGTGGCCCGCCTGCGCCGCGCCGGCGGAAGGCCCGGGCCGCCGCCGTCACCGGGCCCGCCTGCCGGGCTCCCGCCACCCCCGCGCCGACCGCCAGCTCCTGCGGGGGCACCGGGCCCAGGCGGGCTCATCGCCACCGACGGGGAATCGGTGACGAGGGAGAGGAGGGGGGCGAGATCGCTCCCCCTCCTCTCGTCCTCGGCGATCGCGGCGCGGGCCGTGCCGGCCATGGCGGCGTGGTCCCTGTTCCCGTGACCTCGGGGCCTAGTGGGTGATCTTGGCGATGAGCTTGGTGGACAGCGCCACCACCTGGCTCGGCAGCGCCACGAAACCGACCTGGTCGAGATACGTCGGCGCGTTGCCACCGGTCGCGTCGATGGCCCACGCCAGCACCGCCTTCGCCGCCTGGGCGGCCAACGCGTCGGGCTGCTTGGTCGGCACGATCCCATACTCGTAGTTCACGATCGGGTACCCGTCGGACGCGGGGCCGAAGATCATCGACACGGCCCCCGAGGCCGGGGTGGAGCTGGCGAAGCTCGCCGCCGCCGCGCCGGCGGTGGCCTGCGTGGGCAGCTCGTAGTTCCCCGCCTTGTTCTTCAGCGCCGCGTAGCCGAGCCCGGCCGCGGTGGCCTGGTTCAGGTAGCTCACGCCGATGTAGGCGATGCACCCGGTGTTGTGCTGGCAGGCCTGCACCATGCCGCCGTTGCCCTGGGCGGCCACCGCGCCGGGCGCGTTCGGCCAGGCGACGGTGGTGCCCGGCGGGATCGTCCAGCCCGACGGGTCCGATGCCGTCAGGAACGAGCTGAACAGGAAGGTGTCACCCGAGCTGTCCGACCGGTGCACGGTGACGATCGGGATGCCGGGCAACGTCACGCCGGGGTTCAGGGCGGCGATCTTGGCGTCGTTCCACTTCGTGATGGTGCCCTGGTAGATGGCCGCGAGCGTCGGTCCGTCGAGGTTCAGATGGCCGGTGACCCCGGGGACGTTGTAGTTCACCTCCTGCGCCGAGATGGCGAGCGGGATGTTGAGCAGCCCTGGGTATTGCTGCACCTGGGCCGGCGACAGATAGGCGTCGGAGGCGCCGATGTTGACGGTGCCGGCGGCCGCCGACGAGATGCCGGTTCCCGATCCCGTCGACGCCGTCGTGATCGACACGCTCGGCCACGCCTGCTGGATCTTCTGGGTCCACAGGTTGAACAGCGGGTACAACAGGCTCGAGCCCGTCTCCTGCAGGGCGATGGAGCTCGTCGGCCAGTTCTCCAGGCTCTGCAGCGTGGCCGCGGCGGTCGTGGTGGACGTGGTGGACGAGGTCGCCGTGGACGTGGACGAGCTGCACGCCGAGACCAGCACGGCGGACGCGGCCAGGACCGTCAGCACCGCCGTGCCGCCGAAGCGGCCGGCACGTCGCCGGGAGGTGGCCGGAGCCGGAGGGGTGTGGGGGCGCGTGGACATACGGGGTGAAGCTCCTTTCGTCGGAACTGCGGGGTCTTCCCTGCGGGAGAAACGTGGTGCCGTGGCCCGACGGCCACGACCCGGCACCGGGGGCGTCAGGCGGCGCTCATCCGATCCGGCCGCTCACGTAGCTGACGGTCTCGGGCTCGGTGGGCGCGTCGAAGATCCGCTCGGTGTCGCCCACCTCGACCAGCCGGCCGTTGTAGAGGAACGCGGTGGTGGCGGCCACCCGGCGGGCCTGGGCGAGGTTGTGGGTGACGATGACCATCGTGAGGTCGGTGGCGAGCTTGCGCAGGAGCGCTTCCACCATCTCGGTGGTGACGGGGTCGAGCGACGACGTCGGCTCGTCGAGGAGCAGGGCGTCGGGCCCCACCGCCAGGGCGCGTGCCAGGCACAGCAGCTGCTGCTGGCCGCCCGACAGGCGGAACGGGGAGTCGTCGAGGCGGTCGGCCACCGCGGCCCACAGCCCCACCTCCTTCAGGTACCGCTCGGCGATGTCGCTGAGCTCGCGGCGCGGCGCCAGGCGGTGCGCCTTCACCCCGGCCACGACGTTGTCGCGGATCGACATGGGGAAGGGGTTGGGCCGCTGGAACACCATGCCCACCCGGCGGCGCAGCACCAGGGGGTCCATGTCGGCGCCCGTGATCTCGAGGCCCTCGAGCTCGATGGCGCCGGTGCGCCAGTAGCCGCGCACCTTGTCGTTCATCCGGTTCATCGACCGCAGGAAGGTCGACTTGCCGCAGCCGGTGGGCCCGATGAGCGCCGTGATGGTCCGCGGCGCGAAACCCAGGTCGACGCCGCTCAGGACCGTCTTGGCCCCGAAACCGACGCCCACGTCGCGAGCCACCAGAAGGGGGGATTCGAGGAGCCCCACGGCGGTGGTGGCCGGGGCCCGCCCGGCCAACTGCTCGGGGGCCGGGGTCGAGGTCGACGGCTCGCCGGGGGGACGGTGGCCCCCGGAGACGGGCCCGGATTCGGTTGGCATCGGGTGCGAAGTTACCCAGGGCAGGTGAACGAACCGCGAACAACGGGCGACGCGTCGATGATCGTTGGGTGAACTCCTACGAACCGTGATCCGGGCGGGCGTCGCCGTGGCGCCGCCGGTGCGCCATGGCCTTGGCGGCGCCCCAGGCGATGGCCGGCTCGGCCAGGGCCGGGTCCACGGCGGCCAGCGACGCCGGGGTCAGCGCGTAGACGTCCGAGGGAAAGCGCTCCTGCGCGAACCGGTCGCGCTCGACGGGCGGCACCCCCGCGGCGCGCAACACCGCCGTGGGATGGTCGGCGGCGGCCCGCAGCACCGCCAACGGGGTCGAGTGCTGGGAGTCGACGTCCGCACCGAGCAGCGCCCGCAGGGCGTCGCCCACCTCGTCGCCGGCCCGGTGGCCGGCCGCCTCGGCCTGCGCCAGCACCGCCCGCCGGTCGGGGGCGCCGGCCGGCAGGACGCCGTCCACGCACCGCACCACCCAGCCCGGCACGGCGGCGGCGACGCGCTCGGCCAGCAGCGCACCGACGTCCGCCAACAGCCTGTCGGGATCCGAGGTCCCGGTCCCGGGTGTCAGCTCTCCACCACGTCGCCGAGGAGGTCGACGCGCACGCCCTGCGTCCGCAGCCACGCCAGGGCCTCCTCGACGTCGACCGGCTCGCCCTCGATCTCGCACACGATCCACCCCTCGTGGTCGTCGACGTTGGCCCGGCGGATGTTGGGCTCCACGTTGTGCTCGCGCACGAGCTGGGCCATGAACGGCCGGCGCACGAGGTCTTCGGGGAACGTGAGCTTCACCCGGACGTCGATCATGTCGCTCCTTGTGGCGCGCCCCGGCCGGCGGCGCCGGCGACGGAGAGCGCCTGGTTGAGGTTTCCCGACCGGAAGCCCTCGAGGTCGAGCGCCACGTAGCGGTACCCGGCGCCGCGCACCGCCTGCACCACCTCGACGCGCCGCTCCACGGCGGTCGCCAGGTCGTCCCCCTCGAGCTCCACGCGCGCCAGGTCGCCGTAGTGCCGCACGCGCAGCTGCCCGAACCCGAGGGCGCGCAGGGCCGACTCGGCGGCGGCCACGGTGGTGAGCGTGCCAAGGGTCACGGGCGTGCCGTAGGGCACGCGCGACGCCAGGCAGGCGGCGGCGGGCTTGTCCCACGTCCGCAGCCCCAGATGCCGGGCCACGGCACGCACGTCCGCCTTGGTCAGCCCGGCCGAGACCAGGGGAAAGCGCGCCCCGCGCTCGGCGGCGGCCCGCTGGCCCGGGCGGTGGTCACCGAGGTCGTCGAGGTTCACGCCGAGGAGCACGGTGGCCGACTCGGCGGCGGCCAACGGCGCCAGGGCGGACAGCAGGCTCGCCTTGCAGTGGTAGCAGCGGTCGCCGTCGTTGGCCGCGTAGGCGGCGACGTCGAGCTCGCCGGTGCGCACCCGGCGCCAGCGCAGGCCCCACTCGGCGGCGAGCGCCTCGCAGTCGGCGAGCTCTTCTGGCGCGAGCGACGGTGACACGGCCGTGACGCACAGCACGCGCCGGGCACCGAGGACGTCGGTGGCCACGCGCGCCACGAGGGCCGAGTCCGCCCCGCCGCTGAAGGCCACCACGGCGCGGCCGATCGAGGCGACCTCGGCGCGCAGCGCCCCGAGGGCGGCGCCCACCCTGCGGGCGTCGGTGCGGGCGTCCGAGGGCGCGTCAGAGGACACTGTCGAGCACGTCCTCGATCTCGGCCACCATCCCGGTCCAGAACGGCCCGAACTCGGCGTAGTGCGCCGAGGCCTCGTCGAAGCGCATCTGGTAGACGCACTCCTTCAGGTCGTCGGGGTGCGTGCCGAACAGCGTCACGCCCCACTCCCAGTCGTCGAGCCCGGTCGACCCCGTGATGAGCTGCAGGATGCGCCCGTGGAACGTCCGGCCGACGGCACCGTGGCCGAGCATGAGCGCCTTGCGCTCGTCGAATCCCAGCGCGTACCAGTTGTGCTCTGCGCTGCGGCGTTTCGACATCGGGTAGAAGCAGAACGCCGGCTTGTCCTTCGGCGGCAGGGTCGGGTACAGGCGGGCCTGCAGCATCTCCTCGGGCATGCCCTGCGCGTACTCGGACACCTCGGTGAGCGAGACGTACGACCCGACCACCTCGAAGCCCGCGGCGCGCAGCGCGCTCTGCAGGGCCCGCAGGCGCCACATGTCGGGCCCGAGCACCATCACGGCCACGTCGGCCTTGTGCCCGAGCAGCGACGCCGTCACCACCTGGTCACCGGCCGACCGGGCGTCCTCGACGGCCCGCACGACGGCCTCGGCGTCCACCGCCGGGCCCGCCCGCACGAAGAGATGGAGGACGCCCCACCCGACGGTCGGGCCGACGAGGTCCGGTGCGGGTCGACCGCCGGGGATGGCCACGGCCCCAGTGTAGGAAACGACCGAGGGGCGCCCGGTCGGGCGCCCCTCGGCAACACGGATCCCACGGTGGTGGCCGGGCACCGAGGCCCGGGCCGCCACCCCGGTGGACTAGAAGTCGTCCATCCCCCCACCCGGCATGGGCATGGCGTCCTTCTCCGGCTTGTCGACGATGACCGCCTCGGTGGTGAGGAACAGGGCCGCGATCGACGCCGCGTTCTGCAGCGCCGAGCGGGTCACCTTGACGGCGTCGATGACGCCGGCGGCGAACAGGTCCTGGTACTCGCCGGTGGCGGCGTTGAGGCCCTCGGCCGGCTTCTTCAGGTTGCGCACCTTCTCGACCACGACGCCGCCCTCGAGGCCGGCGTTGACGGCGATCTGCTTCAGGGGCTCCTCCACGGCCCGGGACACCATGCGGCACCCCGTGGCCTCGTCGCCCTCGAGCTTCTCGGCGCGGTCCAGGATGGCGGCCTGGGACCGCAGCAGGGCCACGCCCCCGCCGGGGACCACGCCCTCCTCGATGGCCGCCTTGGTCGTGGACACGGCGTCCTCGATGCGGTGCTTCTTCTCCTTGAGCTCGACCTCGGTGGCCGCGCCGACCTTGATGACCGCCACGCCCCCGGACAGCTTGGCCAGGCGCTCCTGGAGCTTCTCCCGGTCGTAGTCGGAGTCGGTGTTCTCGATCTCGGCCTTGATCTGGTTGATCCGGCCCTTGATCTCGGACTCCTCGCCGGCACCCTCCACGACCGTCGTCTCGTCCTTGGTCACGACGATCTTGCGGGCCCGGCCGAGCATCTCGAGCCCGACGTTCTCGAGCTTGAGGCCGACCTCCTCGGTGATGACCTGGCCGCCGGTGAGGATGGCCATGTCCTGGAGCATCGCCTTGCGGCGCTCCCCGAAGCCCGGGGCCTTCACGGCCACGGACTTGAAGGTGCCCCGGATCTTGTTCACGACCAGGGTGGCCAGGGCCTCGCCCTCGACGTCCTCGGAGATGATCACGAGCGCCTTGCCCGTCTGCATCACCTTCTCCAGCACCGGCAGCAGGTCGCGCACGGCCGAGATCTTGCTGGCCACGAAGAGCACGTAGGGGTCCTCGAGGACGGCCTCCATGCGCTCGGGGTCGGTGACGAAGTACGGCGAGATGTAGCCCTTGTCGAAGCGCATGCCCTCGACCAGGTCCATCTCCATGCCGAAAGTCTGCGACTCCTCGACGGTGATGACGCCGTCCTTGCCGACCTTGTCGATGGCCTCGGCGATCATCTCGCCGATCTCGACGTCGGCGGCCGAGATGGCGGCCACCTGGGCGATCTGCGACTTGGACTCGGTCTCCTTGGCCTGGCTCTTGAGCGACTCGATGGCGGTCTCGACGGCCGCCTCGATGCCGCGCTTGAGCGACATCGGGTTGGCGCCGGCGGCCACGTTGCGCAGGCCCTCGTGGACCATGGCCCACGCCAGCACGGTGGCGGTGGTGGTGCCGTCACCGGCGACGTCGTCGGTCTTCTTGGCCACTTCCTTCACCAGCTCGGCGCCGACCTTCTCCCACGGGTCCTCGAGGTCGATCTCCTTGGCGATCGACACCCCGTCGTTGGTGATGGTCGGGGCACCCCACTTCTTCTCGAGCACGACGTTGCGGCCCTTCGGGCCGAGGGTCACGCGTACGGCGTCGGCGAGCTTGTTCATGCCGTTCTCGAGGGCCCGGCGGGCCTCCTCGTCGAAGGCGATCAGCTTGGGCATGGCGTGGTTTCCTCCGTGGGTCCTGGTCCGGGTGTCGCGGGCGGCGCCGGGAAGCCCCACCAGGGGCGGGCGCGCCGTCCGACCGTTAGCACTCTAGCGGTTGGAGTGCTAACAGCAAACCACGGGCCCGGGGGCCGCGCAACCGCCGGCCGCCCCGGAGGGCCGGGCCTCAGCCCCCGGCGACGGCGGGGACGATCGACAGCGTCTGGCCGGCGGTGACCGGCGTGTCGAGCCCGTCGAGGAAGCGCACGTCCTCGTCGGCGAGGAAGACGTTCACGAAACGGCGCAGGGACCCGTCCTCGTCGAAGAGCCGGTCGCCGAACCCGGGGTGGGCGGCGTCGAGCGCCTTCAGGACGGCTCCCACCGTGGCCCCCTCCACCGGGACCTGGGCCGAACCCCCGGTGAGGGTGCGCAGCTGGGCCGGGATGCGGACGGTCACGCTCACGGCCGGCCCCCGTCCACGTCGGCGTCGACGTCCACGGCTTCGTGGAAGGCGTCGAGGGTCGGGGCGATCGTGGCCGTGGGGCCCACGGTCGGGACGAGCGCCTCCACCGTCTTCAGGCCGTGACCCGTGATGTAGGCGACGACGCGCTCGTCGCGCCGCACCACGCCCTGGCCGGCCAGCTTGGCCAGGGTGGCGACGGTGACGCCCCCGGCGGTCTCGGCGAAGATCCCCTCGGTCCGGGCGAGCAGGCGGATCCCGTCGATGATCTCGTCGTCGGTCACGGCCTCGAGCGCCCCGCCGCTGGTGCGCACGGTCTGCAGGGCGTACCAGCCGTCGGCGGGGTTGCCGATGGCGAGGGACTTGGCGATGGTGTGGGGCCGCACCGGCCGGATGGCGTCGCTCCCCTCGGCGAACGCCGTCGCCACCGGTGAGCACCCCGCCGCCTGGGCGCCCGACACCCGCACGTGGGGCTCCTCGTCGAGCAGCCCCACGGCGTGCAGCTCGGTGAAGCCCTTGGCGATCTTGGTGAGCTGGCTGCCCGAGGCCACCGGCACGACCACGTGGTCCGGCGCCTGCCAGCCGAGCTGCTCGGCCACCTCGAAGGCGAGGGTCTTGGACCCCTCGGCGTAGTAGGTGCGCACGTTGACGTTGACGAACGCCCACGACGGGTGATCGCTGGTGAGCTCGGCGCACAGCCGGTTGACGTCGTCGTAGGTGCCCTCCACCGCCACCACGTGGCCGCCGTAGACGGCCGTGGTCACGACCTTCGCCACTTCGAGGTCGCGGGGGATGAACACCACCGACACCATGCCGGCGCGCGCCGCGTGGGCGGCCACCGAGTTCGCCAGGTTGCCGGTGGAGGCGCACGCCGCCACCTTGAACCCGAGCTGGCGGGCCTTGGTGAGGGCCACCGACACCACGCGGTCCTTGAACGAGCCCGTGGGGTTGGCGGTGTCGTTCTTCAGCCACAGCTCGCCCAGCCCGAGCTCGGCGGCCAGGCGGTCGGCCCGCACCAGGGGGGTGCAGCCGGTGCCGAGGTCGATGGGCGCGGGGTCCGACACCGGCAGGAGCGAGGCGTAGCGCCAGATCGTCTGGGGGCCGGCCGCGATCTCGGCCCGGGTCACCGACGCCCGCAGGGCCTCGTAGTCGTAGGCCACCTCGAGGGGCCCGAAGCAGTAGTCACAGACGTGCAGCGCCTCCGCGGGGTAGGCGCGCCCGCATTCCCGGCAGCGGAGCCCGGTGACGAATCCCACGAACATTCCTCCTCATCGCTCGGGCATTGGCACCTGGCGTCCCACCTCGATGGCGAGATGCGCTGGTTGCCGCGGCGTCACAGGGCCCGTCCCTCAGCCGCTCTGGATGATCCCTCCATGGTGGACCAGGACGGCGCCCTCGTCAATGCAGGGGGGCGCGGGGGCGCCCCCGCCGGAATGGGGGATGATCGGGACGTGGCCACCGCCTCGAACCCGCCGCCCCCGGACCTCCGGACCACGGACCTCCGGACCACGGACCACCGTGACTACGAGCCGGCCCGCCTGGCCGCGGCGCGTGGCGAGCGCCGGGTGGCCGTGTGCGTGCCGGCTCGCAACGAGGCCCCCACGGTGGGCGCCATCGTGGCCGTAGTGCGGGCCACGCTGTGTGCCGCCGGGGGCGGGGTCGACCTCGTCGACGAGGTCCTCGTGGTGGACGACGGCTCCGAGGACGGCACCGGGGCGGTCGCCCGGCGCGCCGGGGCGCGCGTCGTCACGACGCGCCCGGGCGGGGCGGGCAAGGGCGAGGCCATGGCGGTGGCGGTGGCGGAGACCGAGGCCGAGCTGCTCGTCTTCCTCGACGCCGACGTCGAGAACTTCGGCCCCCACTTCGTCACGGGACTGCTCGGCCCCCTGCTGGCGTCGCCCGCGGCGGGGGAGCCCGACGTGGCGCTCGTGAAGGGTTTCTACGAGCGCCCGCTGCACGGCGAGCCCGGCGGCGGCGGGCGGGTGACCGAGCTCGTCGCCCGCCCCCTGATCGACCTGCTGTTCCCGCTCCTCGGGGGGGTGCGCCAGCCCCTCGCCGGGGAGACGGCCGTGCCCCGCACGGTCCTCGACAAGACGGGCCTCGCCCCCGGGTACGGCGTGGAGCTGGGGCTGCTCGTCGACGTGGCCGACCACTTCGGCGCCGACCACATCGCCCAGGTCGACCTGGGGGTGCGCATCCACCGCAACCGGCCACTGGGCGAGCTGCGCGCCCAGGCGACCGACGTCCTGCGGGCCGCGCTCGTGCGGGCCGGGGTGGCGCCCCCGGGCCACGACGGTCGCTGAGTCACCGGGGCCGGCGGGCGGGCCCGGGGCGCTCACGCGCCGGGGGGCGCGGGGCGCTCACGCGCCGGGGGGCGCGGCGTCGATCCGGACCGCGGCTGACGCGCCGGAAGAACGTGCGTCACTCCGGATCGCAGGCGAGCTCGGGCACCCGCACCCGGGCGCGCCGGGCGTCGCGGCCCGATCGCCCCGGCCCGCCGGGACCGGGGACCGTGCCGGCGGAACCGGCGCCGACGGGGAGCGGCGACGCGGGGGGCGAGGGCATCAGGGCGGCTGCACCCGCCGGGACGACGCCGTCGACGACGCCGTCGACGACGGGCACGGCGTGCGAGCCGGCGAGGACGGAGGCCGCGCCGGCGACCACCCCACCCCGGCGGGGGAGCACCAGGGCCACGACCGCGCCGGCGCCGACCACGGCCACCCCGACCCACACCGCCGGGCGCAGGCCGGCGACGTAGGCGGGGCCGCTCGCGTAGCCGCCCCGGGCCGAGAACACCGCCCCCAGCACGGCGATGCCGAGCACACCCCCGATCTCCCGGAAGGCGCCGTTGGCGCCCGAGGCGACGCCTTCCTGCTCGGGCGGCACCGAGGACAGCACGACCGACGCCAGGGGCACGAAGAACAAGGCCATCCCGACGCCCGACAGCACGAACGGCATCCACAGCGCGCCGTAGCCGACGGTCGGTCGCGTCTCGAGCGCCAGCCACGCCAGGCCCGCGGCCTGCAGGGCCAGTCCGACGGCGAGGACCGGCCGACCCCCGAACCGCTGGGCCAGGGCGGCGGCCACCGGGGCCATCAGCATGGGCATGCCCGTCCACGGCAGGACGCGCAGCCCGGCGGCGAACGGCGAGTAGTGCTGCACCACCTGGAGGAACTGCGACAGGAAGAAGATCGAGCCGAACATCCCGAAGCTCATGAACATCGCCACCACGTTGACGGCCGAGAACGAGCGGCTGCGGAACAGCCGCAGCGGGAGCATGGGGCTGGCGGCGCGCTGCTCCCACGCCACGAACCCCGCCAGCCCGAAGGCGCCGGCGGCGAACGACGCCAGGACCCCCGGGCTGGTCCAGCCGTGGGCGTTGGCGCGCACGAGGCCGAGGACGACGCCGAGGAGCCCGGCGGTGGCGAGCACCACGCCGCCGACGTCGAGCGGCTGGCGCGGGCCGGAGGACTCCGCCAGGCGCCAGCGGGCGAGGCCGAGGAGCACGATCCCCACGGGCACGTTGATCCAGAAGATGGACTGCCACGACCACCCGCTCGTCACCGCCCCGCCAACGAGAGGGCCGGCGGCCACGGCGATCCCGCCGATGGCGCCCCACACGCCGAGCGCCTGGTTGCGCCGCTCGGGGGATACCGCCGCCGACAGCAGGGTCAGCGACAGCGGCATCACGAGGGCGCCGCCCGCGCCCTGCACGGCGCGCGCCGTGACCAGCCAGCCGATCGACGGCGACAGGGCGGCGGCGGCCGAGGCCACCGTGAAGACCGTGAGCCCGACGCCGAACAGGCGCCGGCGCCCGAAGCGGTCCCCGAGGGCGGCCCCCGTGAGGAGCAGGACGGCGAAGGTGAGGGTGTAGGCGTTGACGGTCCACTCGAGCCCGGCCAGCCCGGCGTGGAGATGGTCCTTGATCACGGGCAGGGCCGTGGTCACCACCAGGTTGTCGAGGGTCGCCATGAACAGCGCCAGGGAGGTGATGACGACGGCCCAGGCCGCCGCGCCGCGGGCCGTGCTGGGTGCCCGGTCCGGTGACGCCGAGCCGACTAGTGAGTGATTACTAGCTTGGGTGGGCATGGGATCCCCTTCCGATGGCGGCAGCAGGTGGGTCAGGACGTCGCCCGATGGTGGGCGAAGACGTGCTCGGGGTCGGCCTGGCAGGCCCGGGCCCAGGACTCGTCGAGCGCGGCGGCGTCGATCGCCGCCACCACGTTCAGCAGCATCCCCTGGGCGAAGAAGGCACGCACGTCGTCCTCGGGCAGCCCGGTCAGCTGCCCCACGATGGTCCACAGGCGCCGGAACCCCTCGCGGGCGGCCCGACGGATCTCCTCGTCCGCGGACGCCGCGTAGGCGTGCAGCTGCACCAGGAGCAGATCGCGCTCGCTCAACAGCTCCTTGTAGGCCTCCCCCATGGCGGCCATGGCGTCGATGCCCGACAGGCCGTCGGCCGCGGTCCGGAAGGTGGCCTCGATGCGGGCGTGCATGAGCTCCATGGTGGCGACGAACAGCTCGCGCTTGGTCCCGAAGAGCCGGAAGACGTAGGGCTGGGAGATCTCGGCGCGTGCCGCGATGGCCTCCGTCGAGGTGCCGGCGTAGCCGCCCTTGGCGAACTCCGCCATGGCCGCCCGCAGCACCGACGCCCGGCGCTCGTCGGCCGTCTGGCGCAGAGCGCCCGAGCCCCTCACCGTGCCCGCAGCCGTCGTCACGAGGACTAAGTTAGTGGTCACTCACTTTATTGTCAAGGGCGGCCCGCGGCGCTCCGCCAGGGCGGCACCCACGACCTCGTCCACGCACCCGGCCGGGTCGGCGAGGGACCGGGCCGGGCCACAGCGGTCGGTGAGGCTCACGACCTCGACGACCGTCCCTCCAGACGTCGTGCCCCCGGACGTCGTGCCCCCGGACGTCGTGCCCCCGGAAGCCGGGCCCGCGACCGACGGCCCCGACGCGGCCGAGGAGACGCCCTCGACCCCGCCGGGCCCCACGGCACCCGCCACGACCAGCACGGGCACACCCACCCGGGCGGCCGCCCGCACCACGCCCCCGACCACCTTCCCCGACCACGACGACCCGTCGAGCCGGCCCTCCCCCGTCACCACGACGTCGGCGCGGGCGAGGCGCGCCGCCAGCCCCACCGTGTCGGCGACGAGGTCGAACCCGGGCACGAGCCGCGCCCCGAGGGCCGCCAGGCCCCCGGCCAGCCCACCGGCCGCCCCCGATCCGGGCAGGGCACGTACGTCGACCCCGTAGCGGTCCCGCAGGGTGCCGGCGAGCGCCTCGAGCCGGTGGCGCAGCTCGACGACCTGGGCCGGGGTGGCGCCTTTCTGGGGACCGAAGCCCTCGGCGGCCTCCACGAAACGCGCCGCCACGTCGCAGGCCACCACGACCTCGGCGCCGCCGAGACCGCCGGCCTGCTCGATGGCCTCGATCGCCCCCAGGCCCCCGTCGGTGGTGGCGGAACCGCCCACGCCGATCAGCACGCGCCGGGCGCCGGCCGCCAGCGCCGCCACCACGAGCTCGCCCGTACCGCGGGTGGTCGCCCCCAGGGGGTCGTTGCCCTCGGCGCCGCCCGCCAGCGGCAGGCCCGAGGCGGCCGCGGACTCGATCACGGCGTCGCCGCCCGCCATCCACCATCGCGCCGTCACCGGCCGGGCCAGGGGCCCCGTGACGAGGGCCCGGCGCCATTCCCCCGGCCGGCCGAAGCTGCGACCCCGCGGTCGGCCCCCGGTCCGGGCCGTCCCCGGCCCCGCCGCCAGGACGTCGGCGAAGCCCTCCCCGCCGTCGGAGAGCGGGCACAGGTCGCACCTCCATCCGGCCCGGGCCGCGGCGGCGGCGATGGCCTCGGCGATCACCGGGGCGCCGGCGGTGCCCTTGAAGGCGTCGGGGGCGGCCAGCACGCCGGGCGGGGACGACGGTGCTGCGGTCATGGCGCCATGGTGGCCCGTCCGGGTGGGGCCTGTGGGGGAGGGGTAGGGTCGCCGGTATGGGCGCGGACCTGGTCATCGCCTCCAACCGGGGCCCGCTGTCGTTCTCCTTGGACGGCTCGGGGCGTCCGGTGCCGTCCGGCTCCGCCGGGGGCCTGGCGGCCGCCCTGCACCCGCAGCTCGAGGGCAGCGGGGCGACGTGGGTGGCGTGCGCCATGTCCGAGGCCGACCGCTTGGCCACGGCCGAAGGGCTCATGACCGAGCGGGGCCTGCGCCTGGTGACGGTGCAGCCCGACCTCGACACGTACCGGATGGCCTACGACGTCGTGTCGAACTCCACCCTGTGGTACCTCCACCACCACCTCTTCGACCTGTCGCGCCGGCCGCGCTTCGACCGGCACTGGGCCGGCGCCTGGGAGGCCTACCGCCAGCTCAACCGGCTGTTCGCCACGGTGGTCGAGGAGGCCGCCGGCGAGGGCGCCACCGTGCTGGTGCAGGACTACCACCTGAGCCTCCTGCCCAAGCTGCTGGCCGAGGGGCGGCCCGATCTGCACACCGTGCACTTCACCCACACCCCCTTCGCCGACCCCAGCATGCTGCGCGTCCTGCCCGAGGCCGTGGCCCGCGAGGTCCTGCAGGGCATGGCGGCCGCGGCCGCCTGTGGCTTCCACACCGAGCGCTGGGAGGCGGCCTACCGGGCGTGCTGCGCCGACATGGGCGTCGACGCCCGCCGCACCTTCGTGTCGCCGCTCACCCCCGACCCCGGCAGCCTGTTCGAACGGGCCGCCTCGGCGGAGTGCGTGGCGGCCGGCGAGCGCCTCGAGGAGCTCCTGCGCGGCCGGCGCCTGGTGCTGCGCGTCGACCGGATCGAGCCCGCCAAGAACCTGCTGCGGGGGTTCTGGGCCTTCGACGAGATGCTGCGCCTGCGGCCCGAGCTGCGCGGCCAGGTGGTGCTGCTGGCGCTGGCGTACGCGTCGCGCCAGGCGCTGCCGGAGTACCTCGCCTACGGGGCCGAGGTGGAGCACACCGCACGCCACGTCAACGACACGTGGGGCACCGACGACTGGGCGCCCATCATCCTCGACGTGGCCGACGACCCCGGGAGGTCGCTGGCCGCGCTGGTCCGCTACGACGTGCTCCTGGTGAACCCCCTGCGCGACGGGCTCAACCTGGTGGCCAAGGAGGGCCCGCTCGTGAACACCGCCGACGGGGTGCTCGCCCTGTCGCGCGAGGCGGGCGCCTTCGCCGAGCTGCACGGCCAGGCGCTCGAGGTCAACCCCTTCGACGTCACCGGCACGGCCGGCACCCTCCTGGAGGCGCTCGACATGCCCGCCGACGAGCGGGCGCGGCGCGCCGAGGGGCTGCGGGCCGTCGTCTCGCAGCGCAAGCCGGGCGACTGGCTGGCGGACCAGCTGTCCTCGGCCCTCGCCGGCTGACGGGGATCGCACCCCGGCTCCCGGCGTCAGCCCGTGGGAGGGCCCGCCGCCCGGGTGGCCAGGGTGGCCAGCAGGGCCAGCGCCTCGGCGGGCCCGTGGACGACCATGTCGGCGGTGGCCACGAGCTCGGGGGGCGACTCCTCGTCGGCCACCGCCAGCCGCACGCCGCGCGTGCCCGTCGCCGCCAGGCGGTCGAGGGCGGCGAAGGCCGCCAGGTCGCCGGCGTCGTCGCCGACGAAGCACGCCGCCGCGCACCCGGCGGCGAGGCGCTCCACCACGACCCCCTTGTCGATGTCGACCGGTGGCCGGAACTCCACGGCCATCCGCCCGGGCTGGAGCCGCAGCCCGGTGCGCTGCGCCCAGTCCCGGGCGAAGGCCCAGGCCCGCTCGCCCGCGGCCGGCGCCTGGCGCCAGTGCACGGTGACCGACGCCCCCTTGTCCTCGATCCCCACCGCCTCCCCGGCGAACTCGGCCCGGGCCGCGTCCGCCACCCGGGCGGCGGCCCCCCGCCACGGCTCGGCCCCGGGGGCGTGGCGGACCTCGCCGTCCTCGAGCCACTCGAGCCCGTAGACGCCGACGAGCCGGACGCCCCGGCCCGCGCCGGCCAGGCGCTCGGCCAGGAAGGCCACCGGCCGGCCCGACACCACGGCCACCACGGCGAAGCGCTCGGCCAGGGCGGCCAGCACGGCGGCGGCCTCGGGAAGGGCGACGGCGGTCGCCGGGTCGGCGACGATCGGCGCCAACGTCCCGTCGAAGTCGGTCAGGACGGCGCTCGCCCCCGGCCGTTCGAGCAGCACCGCCAGCGCCCCCAGCGCGTCGGGGGGGGCGGCGCCGTCGGGCTCGCCTGCTCCCACGGGCGTGCCGCGCCCGTCAGCGGGTCGAGGCGCTCGACGCGGACGAGGTGGAGGCGCCGGGCGCCAGACGGGCGAGGTCGGGCCCGGCGATCACGACCACGGTGGCGCCGGCGGTGCTGGCCACCGGGGCCACGGCGCTCGACGGCTGCACCACGCCGGCGGACAGGCCCAGCGCGCCGACCACGGTGGTGGCGGCCCGCTGCTCACCGGCGGCCGCGTAGACCTGTGTCGCCGACACCCTGGTGGTGGCGTTGGCGGCGGCCAGCGTGCCGAACCCCCGCGTGCGCAGGTAGGTGCCGACCCCCCCGGCCAGCCCGCTGATGCTCGTGCCGTTCGCCACCAGCACGTGGATGGCCGACGCCCCCGGCAGCACCGTCGGCGCCGCCGTCGTGGTGGTGGTCCGGGCCGTGGTGGTGGTGGTGGCACCGGCCGCGGTCGTCGTGGTCCCGCCGGCCGGGCTCGTGGGCGTCGACTCGGACGCGCTGGCCACCTGGATCGGGGGGCGCGTCGCCGACGGCATCAGGACGATGCCCACCACGACGGCCACGGCGACCACGCCGGCGCCGCGGATCCAGTTCGCCGGGGGCGGGGAGTCGTTCTCCGGCGCGGTCATCGCCGTGGGTGCTGGTGCTCGGCCGGGGTCTCGAAGCGGTTGCGCCGTTGGTCGCGCCGGCGACGCTGCAGCCGGCGGACGACGAGGGGCGCATGCTCGAAAGCGCCGGCGGCGTCGACGAGCTCCGACAGGCGCCGGTAGTACCGCGTGGGCGACATGCCGAGCCGTTCGCGGATGGCGGCGGCCTTGGCACCGGGCCGGGTCCACCACGACTCCTCGAAGTCGAGGATCTTGCGGTCCTGGTCGGTCAATGCCATCGCGGGGTCAAGCCTGCCTGCGCACCGCGCGCGAAGCAAGGATCCCCCGCCCTGCACCCCCGTCGGCGCCGGGTCGCCGAGGGCGGGCGGTAGCGTTGCGCGCAGGCCGGTGTGGCGCAGTTGGAAGCGCAGACGACTTGTAATCGTCAGGTCGTGGGTTCGAGTCCCACCACCGGCTCGACACGGCCGCCGGGCCGCCGTCACGGTCACCGTCGTGCCGCCAGGCGCTCGAGCTGCCGGCGCAGGCGTTCGTGGGTGTGCGGCGCCGCCCACTCCCGGGCCACCTCGGCGTCGACCGCGGCGGCGTCGCGTCGCATGCGCTGCAGGGCGGGCCGGCGCAGCTGCTCCTTGGCGAGCCGGTAGGCGGCGGGGGCGATCTCGCCGAGCTCCCCGGCGACGGCGACGGCGCGCTCGAGCAGGGTGTCGGGGGCGTGCACCTCGTGGACCATGCCCACGGCGACGGCGCCCGCGGCGTCGAACAGCGCACCCGTGAACACGACGTCCTCGGTGCGCGGGCCGCACGCGTGGCGCACGACCTCGATGGCCGACGCCGGGAACGGCACACCCACCACGAGCTCGCTCGCCCCGATGCGCGCGCCCTGCGCCATGAGGCGGCGGTCACACGCGCAGGCGACGATGCACCCGCCGGCGACGGCCGCGCCGTTGACGGCGGCCACGGTCGGCTTGGGGAAGGCGAAGAGCGTCTCGAACACCCGCCTGAGCCCGGCGATGAGGTGCTCGGCGTACGCGGCGCCCCCGTCGAGGACGCGCGGCAGGTCGACACCGGCCGAGAAGGCGCGCCCGGCGCCGGTGAGCACGACGGCCCGCACCTCGTCGTCGTTCCCGAGGCTGTCGACGACGGCCTGCAGCTCGTCGAGCAGTTCGACGTCGACGGCGTTCACCTTGCCGCGCGTGACGGTGACCACCGCCACCGCCCCCACGCGCCCCACCTCGACCACCGACCCCACCGCCACCAGGCTCCCCTGCTCGTCCCGCCAGATGATCGCACGACGCGTGGCCCCGGGGCAGCGGTGGGGGTGACCATCGGGCAGGATGGAGGGCCCTGGGGGCCCGAGGACGGGATGTCGTCGATGGGTGCAGGACACGCCGGACGGGGCACGCCGTCGGAACGGCGAACCGCCCGGCCCGGTGCCGGCGCGGCGCCGGCGGGACGGCGACCGGCCCGACGGCGGGGCGTCACCGGCTCGCCCCGCCCGGCCTCGCGGACGCCATCGGCCCGGCAGGCGGGCGGCGCGCCGGGACGCCGAGTGCCGAAGGGGGCGGCGCGCCCGGGGACGCGTCGGGCGCCGGCCCGGACGTCGCCACGGTTCTCGGCATCCACGACGGCCGTCGTCGCCATCGGCGCGGTCGTGCTGGTGGTGGTCGTGCTGGTGATCGTGAAGGTCTCGGGCCCGAGCACCGCGGTGACGTCGCACGACCACGCGCCGGCGGTGACGCCTGCGTCGGCCGCCGTGGTGGCCGCGCTGACGGGCATCCCCGTCTCCGAGATGGACGCCGTCGGCCTCCCGCCGTCGGTGACGGCTCCGACCGTGGACTCGAGCCAACCGCCGCTCGTGCTCCACGGCAAGCCGGGTGCCATCTACATCGGTGGCGAGTTCTGCCCGAACTGCGCTTCGGAGCGGTGGGCGGTGATCGCCGCCTTCGCCAAGTTCGGGTCGTTCAGGGGCCTGAAGGAGACGACGTCGTCACCTTGGGACGGAACGCCGTTCGCGACCTTCTCGTTCACGGGTGCCACGTACTCGAGCACCCTGGTCACCTTCGAGCCGGTGGAGTACGAGGGCAACGACACGAACGGACTCGGGACGCGCAAGGTCATCCACTCGCTCACCACCGTGCAGTCACAGCTGTGGACGGCGTACTCGGACAGATTCTCCGGCGGCCGGGAAGGATTCCCCTTCGTCGATATCGGCAACCGCGCCTTGGTCATCGGGCGCAGCTACGACCCCTCCGTGCTGACCGGCCTCAGCCAGAAGGAGATCGCCGCCCGGCTGTCGCACCCGTCCGACCCGGTGACCCAGGGCGTCGTCGGCGCCACCACCTACCTGACGGCGGCGATCTGCTCGATGACCGGCAGGCAGCCCGCAGCGGTGTGCTCGGCCACGGCCGTCACCGCGGCGGCACAGGCCATGGGCCTGCACTGACCATGCCCCACCGGCGACGGCCGCACCGTGCGGAGGTCGTCGTGTCGTCCCGGCCATCGTCGCGGCCCTCGTCCCGGCCATCGTCGTGGCCATCGTCGTGGCCATCGTCGTGGCCCTCGTCGTGGCCCTCGTCGTTCACGCGCCCGTCACCGTTCGGACCCCCGGCGTTCACGGAGGCTGCGTACTGTGCAACGACGGCTGCACGACGGAAGGAGACCACGATGACGGTCATGCGCACCACGTTCCGGAGAGTCGGGCTCTCGATCGCCATCACCCGCTGGGCGTTGCGGCCGAAGCGCCCACTGTGACGGGGCCGCCCGCACAGCAGCGCATCCGCCGGAGCGGTCGATCGGTGCTCCCCGCACCCACCGTCGGCCTCTTCGGCGCGTCCGGGCCCTGGTGGCGCGTCGGAGGTGCCCGGCCGGCGTGGGCCTGCGCCGTCCAGCCGGAGCGGATCCGGCGTCGGGTGCCGGGGGTCAGGCGTGGCCGTGAAGCGCGGCGATCACGAGCTCAGGCTTCCGCGACGGCCGTCGGGGTCGGGGGCCGATCTCCACCCCGTCGGCGCGCCAGCTCGAAGCACGCCACCGCGCCGGCGGCCGCGACGTTGAGCGCACCCAGGGAACCGAACTGCGGGATGGCGGTGAGCACCGAGCAGCGGCGACGGGTGAGCGCCGCCAGGCCGCGACCCTCCGCCCCCATGACGAGGGCCACCGGCCCCTCGGCTTCGGCGCCGAGCTCGAACAACGACCGCGGGGCCTCGGCGTCGAGCCCGATGCTCACGACGCCGAGCTCGTCCAGACGGCGCAGGGCGGTGGGGATCCCGGGGACCACGGCGATCGCCAGGTGCTCGATGGCGCCGGCCGCCACCTTGGCCACCGTGGGCGTCACGTGCGCGGCACGATGCCGCGGCACCACGACCCCGGTGACGCCGGCACACTCGGCCGAGCGCAGCAACGAGCCGAGATTGTGGGGATCGGTCACGCCGTCGAGCACCAGCAGGAACGGTGCGACCCCCCGCCGGGCCCGGCACAACGCATCGAGGTCGGCCTCCTCGAGCGGCTGGGCCCGGGCCAGCACACCCTGCGGCGTGTCGGTCCGTGCCGCCATGTCGAGCCTGCCGCGGGGGACGAGGACGATGCGGGCGCGCCGGCGCGAGGCGAGCCGCTCGATGTCGTCGATCTGCGGCGACGGGTCCTGGCCCTCTGCGATCCACACCTCACGCACCGGGCGGCGACCCGCGGCGAGCAGCTCACGCACGGCCTGACGGCCCTCGACCTGTTCGCCGCCGAGCGGGTGGCGGTCACCACGCCCCTCGCGCCCGTCGCGTCGGCCACCCGCGTCGCGTCCGATGCGTCTGTCACCGCCGTCGGCCGCTCGTCGTCCGCGCTCGCCGCGGCCGTCGCCGCGCCCTCGAAGCGTGTCGTCGCGCCGGCCGCGCACCGCCGAGCCACGCCCGGCGTCATCACGACGCGGCGCGCTGCCACGCGTGGCGTGCGGGCCTGATCCTCCGAGCGCGCCCGGCCCGCCGCGGGCCCCGGTCCCGCCGCCGCGTGCCCCGGTCCCGCCGCGGCCTGCTGCACCGGTGCGCCCTCCCGCCCCGGCCCTCCCTCCGGCGCCGCCCTGTCCCCCGGTCCCGGCCCGTCCTCGCCCTGCGGTCCCGGCCCGTCCTGCGGTCGCGCCCCGTCCCCCGGCCCCGCTGCGCCCGGAGGAAGCGGCCTGTCCACGGGGCCGGCGCGGGGGTGGACTGCTCATGCCCCACCGGCAAGGAGCACGACGGCCAGGCAGGCGATGCCCTCCACCCGGCCCAAGGCGCCGAGGCCCTCGGCACGCTTGGCCTTTACGCTCACCGGTGCATCCAGCCGCGCTCCGAGGCAGGTGGCCATGCCGTCGGTGTGCTCCGCCAGCCGGGGGCGCTCGCACACCACCGTGCAGTCGGCGTTGACGAGGTGCCAGCCCTGGTCGTCCACCATCGACGCCACGCGCTCGAGCAGGCCCAGGGAGTCTGCGCCCGCCCACGCCGGGTCGCTCGCCGGGAAGTGCCTCCCCAGGTCCCCGAGCCCCGCGGCGCCGAGGAGCGCCTCGGCGACGGCGTGGGCCACGACATCGGCGTCACTGTGCCCGGCCAGGCCGGCGGCGCCGGGGACGGTGACGCCGCCGAGGACGAGGAGCCGCCCCGGGTCCCCGGAGAAGCGGTGCACGTCGAATCCCTGGCCCACCCGGAAGCCCACCGGCCCGGCCCCTGCCGTCACGGCGCCGCCAGCGCCTGGGCGATCTCGAGATCGGCCGCCGTCGTCACCTTGAGGTTGCGCGGGTCTCCGGGCACGACGCGCACGGTAGCCCCGAGTGCCTCGACCAGCGCGGCGTCGTCGGTGGCGTCGGGGTCGCGGGCGTGCGCCCGGCGCAGGAGGTCGGCCCGGAAGGCCTGGGGCGTCTGCACGGCGACGATCCCGTCGCGCGCCACGGTGGCGACGACGGCGTCGCCCTCCACGCGCTTCAGCGTGTCGGCCACGGCCATCGCCGGCACGGCCGCCTCGGCCCCCCCGGTGACGGCGTCCACCACGGACCGGAACAGCGCCGGCGACGCCAGTGGCCGCGCCCCGTCGTGCACCACGATCACCTCGGCGGAGGCGGGGACGGCGGCGAGCCCGGCTCGCACCGATGCCGCCCGCGTGTCACCACCGGGGACGACCACGTCGGCGCCGTACGAACCGTCGCCGGCCGAGCCCGGCTCCGGCGGGGTGTCGGGGATGACGAGGACGACACCGTCGGCCACGCCGCGCGCCGCGTCCACGGACCACTGCACCATCAACCGGCCGCCGAGCCGCGCGAACTGCTTCGGGGCGCCGAACCGGTGACCACTGCCGGCCGCGACCACGATCGCCCACACCGACACGGGCTCACCCCCCGTCCGGCGACGGCGCGCCGCCCGGGCGGAGCGGGCCCATGGGGCTCAGGGCAGCGCCTCGTCGAGGCGCTTCTCGGCGGCTTCCTCGTCGACGTCGAGCGCGAAGGTCAGCTCCGACACGAGGATCTGGCGCGCCCGGCTCAGCATGCGCTTCTCGCCGGCGGACAACCCCTTGTCCTTGTCGCGGATGGACAGGTTCCGCACGACCTCGGCCACCTGGTAGATATCGCCGGAGCGGAGCTTCTCGGAGTGGTTCTTGTAGCGGCGGGACCAGTTGGTCGGCATCCGGGCCTCCTTCTTGCGAAGGACGGCGAAGACCTCCTCGACCTCTTCGTCGTTGATGACCTCGCGCAGGCCGACCCCTTCGGTGTTGTCGGCGGGGACCATGAGGGTGAGGTCGCCGTAGGCGAGACGGAGAACCAGGTACTCCTTCTTCTCGCCGAAGGCCTCCTTGACCTCGCGCCGCTCCACGATCGCCGCCCCGTGATGGGGGTAGACCACCTTGTCACCGATGTCGAACACGGACCTCTCCCGGGGGGACGGCGCGCCGGCCACTCGCTCACGGCGGGGACGGACGGGACATTCTACCTGAGCGGCCCCGCCCGGCCCCCGAGCGGCGCCACGGTCAGCTGTAGCGGTCCAGGATGCTCACCTCGGCCAGGCGGGCCAGGCCGTCCTTGACCGAGCGGGCCCGGGCCTCACCCACACCCCCGACCTGCTCGAGGTCGCCGACCGACGCCCGCATGATCCGCTGCAGCCCGGCGAAGTGCTCGACGATCCGGTCGGCGAGCACGTCGGGGAACCGTGGCAGGCGGTGCAGGAGCCGGAAGCCGCGCGGCTCCAGGGCGCCGTCGGGATCGGCGTGGGCCGCCGCCAGCCCGAGGACCGACGACACCCGCCGGACGTCGAGCAGCTCGTCGGTCGACAGGCGGGCGAGTGCCGTGAGCGCGTGGTCGGGCTCGTCGTCGGGCGTGCCCCGGGCCCCCACCCCGTCGACGCGCGCCGTTCCGTCGACGCGCGCCGCCCCGTCGCCACGTGCCGCCCCGTCGACGCGCGCTGCCCCGTCGACGCGCGCTGCCCCGTCGCCACGCGCGGCGCGACGGCCTGCACCGGCCGGCTCGCGCCCGTCGACGCGCACCGACCGCCCGGCCTCGGCGCCGGCGCCGGCGCGCTGGTAGTCGCGCACCACCAGACGGCGGACGGGCTCGACGCCCTCGACCACCTCTTCGAGCTGGAGCCGCAGCAGGCGGCCGTTCTCGCCCAGCTCGACGAGATCGGCCTTCACCTCCTCGCCGATGCGGCACACGAGCTCGGCGGGCTGGAGCACCGCCACGACGTCGCGCACGGTGACGGTGTCGGCGACCTCGAGGGCGGACAGCGCGGTGACGGCGAGGTCGAAGCGCTGCCGGAACCGCTGCAGCGTCTGCAGGGCCTGGCTCACCCGCTCGTGCAGGCGGCGTTCGGGCTGCAGCACGTGCCGGACGTCGTGCCGGTAGATCGTGACGAGGCCCATGGCGGCCGACACCGACACCACGGGCACGTCGACGGAACGGGCGACGCGCTCGGCCGTCCGGTGCCGGGTGCCGGTCTCGATGGTGGGTATCGACGCGTTGGGCATGAGGTGGACGTTGGCGCGGGCGATCCGTCCGGCATCCGAGGACACGATGATGGCCCCGTCCATCTTGGCCAGCTCCGCCAGGCGCTGCGGGCTGAACTCGGCGTCGAGGAGGAACCCGCCGGTGCAGATCGACAGCACCTCGTGGCCGTCGCCCACGACGATGAGCGCTCCCCGATCGGCCTGCAGGACGCGCTCGATCCCGTCACGTAGCGGCTGGCCGGGCGCCACGAGCGCCAGGGCGTCGGCCATGGCCGAGCTGGGTCGCAGCTCCACCCCCGCATGGTACCCGCCGCCCCGCCCCGAAATCCCCGCAGCCCGGGCGCGCACGGCGATGCGCGACGGTGCGGCGGCGCGCACCGGCTGATCCCGGCGGGCCCTGGACGTCGGAGGCGACGCACCGTGACCGACCGCATCCCACGCGCGGGAGCGACGCCTCGGCGGCGCTCGGCGTCGGCGCTCGGCGTCGGCGGCCGGCCACGGGCCGCGACCCAATTGTGGGCGGGCCAATTGTGGGCGGGCCAATTGTGGGCGGGCGCGGCGGGGACGGGCGGGCAAGCCCGACGGCGCGACGCCCGTGGCCCGTCTCCGGCCCGCTACGACCCGGTCGCCAGGGCGACGGCCTCCGCCAACGAGCGGGCGTGGAGCACCTCCATGCCCCGGGGGCCGTCGGGGCACGACTCGGGGACGAGGGCGTGACGGAACCCCACCCGGGCCGCCTCGGCCAGCCGGCGCGGCGCGTGGGGCACCTGGCGGATCTCCCCGCCCAGACCGACCTCGCCGAAGACGACCAGGTCGGGAGGCAACGGCCGGTCCACGACGGCGGAGGCGACGGCCAGGGCCAGGGCCAGGTCGGCGGCGGGCTCGGCCACCCGGATGCCGCCCACGGCGGAGGCGAAGACGTCGGTGCGCGCCAACGACACCCCGGCACGCTGCTCGAGGACCGCCAGCAACAGGGCGAGGCGTCCACCGTCGACACCCTGGGCCGAGCGCCTGCTCGGCGTCTCCGCCGCGGTGCGCGCCGTCAGGGCTTGGAGCTCCACCAGCAGGGCGCGCTGGCCCTGCATGGCGGGGAGCACCGTGCTGCCCGGCGCGCCGGGGCGGCGGTCCCCGAGCAGCAGGCGGTAGGGGTCGGTCACCGCCGCCAGGCCGGTGTCGTTCATCTCGAAGAGCCCGAGCTCACCGGTGGGCCCGAAGCGGTGCTTGGCGGCCCGCACCGTCCGCAGGGCGTGATGCCGGTCGCCCTCCACGCTCAGGACGGTGTCGACCAGGTGCTCCAGCGTGCGCGGCCCCGCCAGGGTGCCGTCCTTGGTGACGTGGCCCACCAGCACGAACGGGACGCGATGGAGCTTGGCCAGGTGCACGACCATGTCGGTGCACGCCCGCACCTGCCCGAGGCTCCCCGGCGCCCCCGGCGTCCCGGGGTCGGTGACGGCCTGGACCGAGTCCACGACGACGAGCACCGGCGCGGTGTCGCGCAGGGCCCCGGGAACGGTGGACAGGTCGGTCGTGGCGAGCAGCATGAGCCCCGGGGGCAGCGGCCCCAGGCGCTCGGCGCGCAGGCGGACCTGCTGGGCGGACTCCTCGGCCGACACCAGCAGCACCCGCGCCCCGGTGGACGCCATCGACGACAAGACCTGGAGCAGGAGCGTCGACTTGCCGACCCCGGGCTCGCCGCCGAGCAGTGTCACCGAGCCCGGGACGAGGCCGCCGCCGAGCACCCGGTCGAGCTCGCCCAGGCCGGTCGGGACGGGCCCCGACTGCGTGGGGTCGACCTCGCCGAGAGGGGTGGGGTGCACGGCCGGCTCCGCCCACCGCCCCTCGGCGTCCGTGGCCGGCCAGCGGTCGGGTCGGGCGCGTGGCGGCACCGCCACCGTCTCGGCGACGACTTCCTCGACGAGGCTGTTCCACTCGCCGCACGACGCACAGCGCCCCGCCCAGCGAGCGGTGGCCTCGCCGCACGAGGTACACCGGTGCACCGTCCGCGGCCGTCCCACACGGGGAGGCTACGGGTCGGGTGTGTCGGCCGGCCGGGACCGCCGTCAGGGTGCGGTCAGGAGTCGGCGCCGGCGCCGGCCAGCTCGACCGGCGGCGGCTGCAACCCCGCGACCGTGCGGAAGACGAACGCACCGTCCTCGACGTCGACGACGATGGTCTCGCCGACACGGAATTCCTTCCACAGGATCCGCTCCGACAGGGCGTCCTCCACGAACTGCTGGATGGCCCGGCGCAGCGGGCGCGCCCCCAGCGTGGGGTCGTAGCCCTTGTCCGCCAGCAGCTCCTTGGCCGACGGCGTGAGCTCGAGGCCGAGGCCCTGGGACTCCAGCTGATCCGCCACGCGGCGGATCATCAGGTCGACGATCTCGACGACCTCTTCCTTCGACAGCTCGTGGAAGACGATGACCTCGTCGATGCGGTTGAGGAACTCGGGCCGGAAGTGCTGCTTCAGCGCCTCGTGGACCTTCGACTTCATCCGCTCGTAGGAGACGGCCTCCGACGTCTTGGCGAACCCGACCGACGACTTGCGCAGGTCGGCGGTGCCCAGGTTGGAGGTCATGATCAGGACGGTGTTCTTGAAGTCCACCGACCGACCCTGCGCGTCGGTGAGCCGCCCGTCCTCGAGGATCTGGAGCAGGGCGTTGAACACGTCGGGGTGCGCCTTCTCCACCTCGTCGAAGAGCACGACGGAGAACGGCTTGCGCCGCACCGCCTCGGTGAGCTGGCCGCCCTCCTCGTACCCGACGTAGCCGGGGGGAGAGCCGACGAGCCGCGACACGGTGTGCTTCTCCATGTACTCGCTCATGTCCAGCTGGATCAGGGCGTCCTCGTCGTCGAAGAGGAACTCGGCGAGCGCCTTGGCGAGCTCGGTCTTCCCCACGCCCGTGGGGCCCAGGAAGATGAACGAGCCGCTGGGCCGCTTGGGGTCCTTGAGGCCGGCGCGCGTGCGACGGATCGCCCGGGAGAGCGCCTTGATGGCCTCCTCCTGGCCGACGACCCGCTTGTGCAGCTCGTCCTCCATCCGCAGCAGCTTGGAGGTCTCCTCCTCGGTCAGGCGGTAGACGGGGATACCCGTCCAGTTGGCCAGGACCTCGGCGATGACCTCCTCGTCGACGACGTCGAAGAGCTCGAGGCCCTCGGCGCGCCACTCCGCCTCCATGGCCGTCTTGCGGTCGAGGCGCTCCTTCTCCTGCTCGGCGAACTTCTTGGCCTGGTCGAAGGCCTGCCGCTCGATCGCCGACTCCTTGTCGTGGCGGATGCGGTCGATCTCCTCCTCGAGCTTCTTGTAGTCGGGAGGCGTGGTCATGCGCCGGATGCGCAGGCGGCTGCCGGCCTCGTCGATGAGGTCGATGGCCTTGTCGGGCAGGTAGCGGTCGGCCAGGTAGCGGTCGGCCAGGTTGGCCGCCGCCACCAGGGCCTGGTCGGTGATGGTGACCGAGTGGTGGGACTCGTAGCGGTCGCGCAGGCCCTTCAGGATCTCGATGGTGTGCGCCACCGTGGGCTGCTCGACCTTGATGGGCTGGAAGCGGCGCTCGAGGGCGGCGTCCTTTTCGAGGTGCTTGCGGTACTCGTCGAGGGTCGTGGCCCCGATGGTCTGCAGCTCGCCGCGGGCCAGCATGGGCTTGAGGATCGAGGCGGCGTCGATGGCGCCCTCGGCCGCACCGGCACCCACCAGGGTGTGCAGCTCGTCGATGAACAGCACGATGTCGCCGCGGGTGCGGATCTCCTTCAACACCTTCTTCAGGCGCTCCTCGAAGTCGCCGCGGTAGCGGCTGCCCGCCACCAGCGCGCCGAGGTCGAGCGTGTAGAGCTGCTTGCCCTTGAGCGTCTCGGGGACGTCGTTGGCCACGATGCGCTGGGCCAGGCCCTCGACGATGGCGGTCTTGCCCACGCCCGGCTCGCCGATCAGCACGGGGTTGTTCTTGGTGCGGCGCGACAGCACCTGCATGACGCGCTCGATCTCCTTCTCGCGGCCGATGACCGGGTCGAGCTTGCCGTCACGCGCCAGCTGCGTCAGGTTGCGCCCGAACTGGTCGAGCACCGGGGAGCCCGAGGGCGTCTCCGACGAGGACGACCCGGGGCCGGCCCCGACGGACTCCTTGCCCTGGTATCCCGACAGGAGCTGGATGACCTGCTGGCGCACGCGCGCCAGGTCGGCGCCCAGGCTGACGAGGACCTGGGCGGCCACGCCCTCGCCCTCGCGCACCAGGCCGAGGAGCATGTGCTCGGTGCCGATGTAGTTGTGGCCGAGCTGCAGCGCCTCGCGCAGCGACAGCTCGAGGACCTTCTTCGCCCGGGGGGTGAAGGGCGGGGACCCCGTGGGGGCGGTGCCCGACAGGCCGATGGTCTCCTCGACCTTCTCGCGCACGGCCTCGAGCGAGATGCCGAGCTGCTCGAGCGCCTTGGCCGCGACGCCCTCGCCCTCGTGGATGAGCCCCAGGAGGATGTGCTCGGTGCCGATGAAGCTGTGGTTGAGCAGGCGCGCCTCCTCCTGCGCCAACACAAGCACCCTTCGTGCACGATCAGTGAAGCGTTCGAACACCAGACCGCCTCCCTCGACGGCTCGAATCCTGAGCAGAGTCTACCGGGCGTGCTCCAGGAACAGACACCACGACGCCCCGTTTCCTGTGAGCACGAGGACCCGTTCCCGTCCCCGGTTCCATCGGCACCTCGGCCCCGAACCCTGACCAGGACCACAGACGGTAGTCAGGCCCCTCCCCCCGCCGCGCACCCCGCCACCAGGCCTCGTTGTCCCACATCGGGATCCTTCGCCTATCGTTCCCCTCTGGTGGACACCGCCCCCCTGCTGTCGCTCCCCTTCCTCCAAGACGACCTCGCACGGCTCGAGCCCGAGCTCCGGACGGCCGTCGGCTCGGGCGACCCGTTCCTGGACGAGGTGACCACGCACCTGATCGCCGCGGGGGGAAAGCGCCTGCGCCCCAGCCTCGCCCTGGCGGCCGCCACCCTCGGCCGGCACCCGGCGACCGCCGACGACCTGCAGGGGGCCGTCGCCGTCGAGCTCGTGCACCTGGCCTCGCTCTACCACGACGACGTCATGGACGAGGCGCTGGTCCGGCGGAACGTCGAGAGCGTCAACGCCCGTTTCGGCAACCTCGTCGCCATCGTGGCCGGCGACTTCCTCCTGGCCCGGTCGGCCGAGATCGCCGCCTCGCTCGGCACCGAGATCGCCGGGCTGCTCGCCAACACGCTGGGCCTGCTGTGCCAGGGCCAGGTCACCGAGGTGCGCGCCGCCTACAGCACCGAGCGCACGGAGGCGGACTACCTGACGACCATCGAGGGGAAGACCGCCGCGCTCATGGCCACGTCGTGCCGCATCGGCGCCCTCACCGGGGGCCTGGCGCGGCCCGAGGTGGAGGTGCTCACGAGCTTCGGCCGCTGCTTCGGGGTGCTGTTCCAGCTGCGCGACGACATCCTCGACGTCGTCGCCAACGACGAGGAGCTGGGCAAGCCCGCCGGCCAGGACCTGGCCGAGGGCATCTACACGCTGCCCGTGCTGCTGGCCCTGCGCGACCCGGCCACCGGGCCCGAGCTCCGGCCCCTGCTGGGTCAGCCGCTCGACCAGCCCGAGCGGGACAAGGCCCGCGCCATCGTGGCGGGCTCGCGTGCCATCGCCGACACCATCGCCACCGGCCGCCGCTACGTCGACGAGGCGCTCCAGGCGGCCGGGGCCGTCGGCGAGCAGGCGCTCGGCCACGCGCTGGGCGAGCTGGCCCGCTCCCTGCTCGAAGGCCTGCCCGTCTCCAAGTAGGCCCGGCGGCGTCGGCCGCCCGCGACCCGCGGACCGTGGGCCGCCGTGATCACGGTGGTCAGCGCTCGGGGCGCAGGGTGGGGAAGGCGATGACCTCCCGGATGTTGGCCACGTCGGCCAGCAGCATCACGAGGCGGTCGATCCCGATGCCGAGCCCCGCCGTGGGGGGAAGGCCGTGCTCGAGGGCGCGCAGGTAGTCCTCGTCGACGACCATGGCCTCCTCGTCCCCGGCGGCGTGGGCCACGGCCTGGGCCTCGAACCGGGCGCGCTGGTCGTCGGGGTCGACGAGCTCGGAGAAGGCGTTCACCAGCTCGCGGCCGGCGACGATGCCCTCGAAGCGCTCGACGAGGTCGGGGTCCGACCGGTGGCGCCGTGCCAGCGGCGACACCTCGGCGGGGAAGTCCATGACGAAGACGGGGCCCCACAGATCGGGCTCGGTCGTCTTCTCGTACAGCTCCAGCAGCAGCTTGCCCGCGCCCCACGACGGGTCGGGGTCCACCCCGGCGGCGGCCACGCGGCGGCGCAGCTCCCCGACCGGCGTGTGCACGTCGACGGCCTCGCCGGTGGCCTCGCGCACGAGCTCGGCCATGGTGGCCCGGCGCCACGGCGGCGTGAGGTCGAGCTCGCGGCCCTGGTACGTCAGGCGCGCCGTGCCGCACAGCTCGGTCGCCAGGCCCGACACCAGATCCTCGACCAGCACGGCGAGGTCCCCGTAGTCGGCGTACGCCTGGTAGAGCTCGAGCATCGTGAATTCCGGGTTGTGGCGCGGGGAGAGCCCCTCGTTGCGGAACACCCGGGCGATCTCGAACACCTTCTCGAAGCCGCCCACGACGAGGCGCTTCAGGTACAGCTCGGGGGCGATGCGCAGGAACAGGTCGGTGCCGAGCGCGTTGTGGTGCGTGACGAAGGGCTTGGCCAGCGCCCCACCGGGGATGCCGTGGAGCACCGGCGTCTCGACCTCGACGAACCCCGTGGCCTCGAGGCGCCGGCGCACGGAGCTGATCAACGCGCTCCGCAGGGACAGGACCTCGCGGGTGCGCTCGTTGGCCCACAGGTCCACCTCGCGCTGGCGGAACCGGGTCTCGACGTCGGACACGCCCTTCCACTTGTCGCCGAAGCTGCGCCGGGCCTCGGCCAGCAGCACCCAGCGATGGACCTGCACCGACAATTCCCCTTTGCGGGTGCGCACCACGCGCCCGGTCGCCCCCACCCAGTCCCCGAGCGACAGCTTGGAGAAGCGGTCGAAGTCCGCGGTGACCTTCTCGAGGGCGAACAGCTGCACCTGCCCCGACGAGTCGCGCAGGGTGGCGAAGGCCAGGCGTCCCTGGGGCCGGACGAGCATGACCCGCCCCGCCACGGCGACCTCGTCCTCGGTCTCCTCCCCCGCGCCGAGCGACTCGTAGCGCGCCTGGAGCCCGGCGGCGTCGGCCGTGCGATGGAACGAGTACGGGACGTCGGCCACGGGGCCGCAGGCTATCGGGTCGGCACCACCCGCCCGCGGCCCCCAACGCCCCGCCGCCGCGTCCGGCGCCCGGCGTCAGCCCGGCTTGGCGTTGCGCTCGTAGACCAGGCGCAGGCCGTGCAGCGTCAGCCAGGGCTCACGGTGCTCGATGCACGCCGACAGCGGCGAGATGATTTCGGACAATCCGCCGGTGGCCACCACGGTGGCGTGGCCGAGCTCGTCCATGATGCGCCGGCACATGCCGTCGACCTGCGCGGCGTAGCCGTACAGCGCGCCGGACTGGATCGACTCGACGGTGGACTTCCCGATGACGCTGCGCGGTTCGACGAGCTCGACCCGGCGCAGGGCGGCGGCGTGGTGGAACAACGCGTCCATGGAGATGGCGATGCCCGGGGCGATGGCCCCGCCGAGGTACTCCCCGACGCCCGAGATGGCGTCGAAGGTGGTGGCCGTCCCGAGGTCCACCACGATGCACGGGCCGCCGTAGAGGTCGTAGGCGCCGATGGCGTTGGCGATGCGGTCGGCGCCGACCTCCTTGGGGTTGTCATAGAGGATGGGCATCCCCGACCGCACGCCCGGCTCGAGCACGACGCACGGGACGTCGAACCACCGGCTCGCCATGTCGCGCAACGCCGTGGTGACACGCGGGACCGACGACGTGACCGCCACGCCCGTCACCACCTCGTCGACGTCGAGGCCGTCGAGGTTCAGCAGCTCCGACATGAGCAGGGCGTGCTCGTCGGGCGTGCGCTCGTCGACCGTCGACAGCCGCCAGTGGTGGGTGAGGCCGGCGGGCTCCGGTGGTGCGGGGGGGGCGGGGCGGCTCCCGCTCGGCGGCTCGTCGCCGGGGCCGAGGGAGAACAGGCCGATCACGGTCTCGGTGTTCCCGACGTCGATGGCAAGCAGCACGTGTCAGTCCTCCACGATGTCGAGGCCGAGGTCCACGATGGGCGCCGAGTGGGTGATGGCGCCCACCGAGATCAGGTCCGCGCCGGCCGCCGCGTAGGCCGGGGCGCGCTCGAGGGTCACGCCCCCCGAGACCTCCACGAGCACGGTGCCCGGCGCCTCGGCCGTGCGGGCGCGCACCAGGGCCACGCACTCGGAGACCTGGGACGGCGTCATGTTGTCCAGGAGCACCGCCGAGGCGCCCGCGTCGACCGCCTCCGACACCTGCTCGGGCCGGTCGCACTCCACTTCCACCATACGGCCGGGCCACCACCGGCGCGCCAGCGCCACGGCTTCTGCGATGCCGAGTCGCCCCAGGTGGTTGTCCTTGACCAGCACGGCGTCGGACAGGCCGGCGCGGTGGTTCCACCCGCCGCCGGCGCGCACCGCCGCCTTCTCGAGGGCGCGCAGCCCCGGTGTGGTCTTGCGCGTGTCGAGCACGCGCGTGGCGGGGTTGGCGACTGTCACGGCGTCGACGAAACGACGCGCCAAGGTGGCCACCCCCGACAGGTGGCACAGGAAATTGAGCGCGGTGCGCTCGGCGGTGAGGACCGATCGCATGGGCCCCGATACCTCGGCCACCACCGACCCCGGCGCCAGCCACCCGCCGTCGGGCACGCGCCAGTCGACGACGAGCGCCGGGTCCACCTGCGCGAACGCCTCGAGCGCGCACAGCCGACCGGCGAGGACCCCGTCGGCCCGGGCCACCACGCGGACGCGGATCGTCTCGGTCTCCGGGACCAGCATGGCGGTGAGATCGCCGAGCTGGCCCATGTCCTCCGCCAGGGCCCGCGCCACCGCGTCGCGCGCCGCGGCGCGCGGCGGGTCCGCGGGGCCCGACGACGGCCACGCCGCCAGCAGGTCGTCCATGGCGGCGTCGGCGCCCACGCCCGGCCGGCCCGGGCCCGCCGGGCCCGTCACGGCACGCCCGCGCCCGCGCCCGGCACCGCGCCCGCGCCCGCCTCCGGCACCGCGCCCGCGCCCGCGCCCGGCGGGGCGGTGCGGCGGTGGACCAGGCGGCAGCGCCACTGCGCCCGGGTGTCGGGATGGTCCCGCCGGGCGTGGGCCCCGCGGGTCTCCTCCCGGGCGTGCGCGGCACGCAGCAGCGCGGCCGCCACCGTCGTCAGGTTGGCGAGCTCGCCGGTGGCCCGGTCGCGGGCGAGCCCGGGCAGCGAGGCGCCGACCGCGCCCACCTCGTCGGCGGCCGCGGCCAGCGACGCCGGCGACCGCAGCACGCCGGCACCGTCGGTCATGGCCCGCTGGAGCCGGTCGCGCAGCTTCCCTGTGTCGCCGTCGCCGTCGCCGTCGCCGTCGTCATCGCCGCCACGGCCGCCGTTGCGCGCGGCATCGGCCGCGTCGGTGCCCGTCCCGGCCCACGCCGGTGACGGCACCGTGTCGACATCGATGCAGGCGATGCCGTCCGGGGCGTGGACCGCCCCGAGCAGCGCGCGCATCACCCCGGTCGGGGTGGGCCCGTCGTGCCCCGCGGCGATGGCCTCGGCCAGCCGCGCCCCGAACACCATGCCCTCGAGCAGCGAGTTCGACGCCAGCCGGTTGGCCCCGTGCACCCCCGTGCACGCCGCCTCCCCCGCCGCCCACAGCCCGGGCAACGCGCTGGCCCCGTCGAGGTCGGTGACCACACCGCCCGACAGGTAGTGGGCGGCCGGCGCGATGGGCAGCCAGTCCACCGTGGGGTCGAGCCCCGCGGCGTGCAGCGACGCCGCCACCGTGGGGAAACGGGCGTCGAACGACTCGAGCCCGGTGGCGTCGAGCCACAGGAACTCGACACCCTGCGCGGCCATGCGGTCGGCCATGGCGCGGCTCACCACGTCGCGCGCCGCCAACTCGTCCACGAAGCGCTCCCCGTCGGCGTCGCGCAACAGGGCCCCGTGCCCGCGCAGGGCCTCGGACAGCAGCGGGCGGGGCATCGCCGGGTGGTGCAGCGCCGTCGGATGGAACTGGAAGAACTCGAGGTCCGCCACGGGCACCCCGGCACGCAGGGCCATGGCCACGCCGTCGCCCGTGGCCTCCTTCGGGTTGGTGGTCACCGCGTAGAGCTGCCCGGCGCCGCCCGTGGCCAGCACCACCTGCCCGGCCCGTACCTCCCGGCGCTGGCCCTCGGGGTCGAGGGCGGTGACGCCGACGCACCGGCCGTGCTCCACCACGAAATCCACCGCGAACCACTGCTCGAGCACGGCCGCGGCGCTGCGGCGGACGGCGGAGACGAGAGCCCGCTCGACCTCGGCCCCCGTGGCGGCTCCGCCGGCGTGCAGGACCCGGGCGGTGGAGTGCCCGCCCTCGCGTGCCAACGACAGGTCACCGCCGGCCTCGCGGTCGAACACCGCGCCCAGGCGGATCAGCTCGTCGACCCGGCCGGGCCCCTCGTCGACCAGGACGCGCACGGCGTCGACGTCGCACAGCCCGGCGCCCGCTGCCAGGGTGTCGGCCAGGTGGAGGTCGGCCGAGTCCTCGTCCCCGCCCACGGCGGCGGCGATGCCGCCCTGTGCCCACCGGGTCGCCGACTGCGAGAGGTCGGCCTTGGTGAGCACGCCGACGCGCAGTCCCGGCGTGGCCAGCCGGACGACGGCGGAGAGCCCCGCCACCCCGGACCCGAGGACGAGGACGTCGAGTTCCACGGCAGGCGCGCCCCGGAGCGTGGGTCTGGGCCCGGGATCAGCTGGTGACGGCCCGGTGCAGCTCGGCCTCGAGCTGCGCGGCGCTCACGTCCACCACGGCGTTGGTGGCGTCCACGTGGACGACCGTGGGCTCGAAGCCGGCGAGCTCGGCGATCTCGTAGTCGGCGTAGGTGATGACGATCACCTTGTCGCCCCGGTGCACGAGCCGTGCCGCCGCCCCGTTGAGGCACACCTCACCGGGCCCGCCGACGATGGCGTAGGTCTCGAAGCGCGCGCCGTTGTCGATGTCGAGGACGGACACCTGCTCGTACTCCAGGATGTCGGCCAGCGCCATCAGCTCGGGGTCGAGGCTGATGGACCCCACGTAGTCGAGGTTGGCGTCGGTGACCGTCGCCCGGTGGATCTTGGACTTCATCATGCGCCGGCGCATCTCAACGCTCCTCTCCGGTATTGACGAGCACGAGCTCCGGCACCGGGGCGGGCGTCGCCGGCGCCCGCACGCCGTCGTTGTCGATGAGCCGGACCGAGCCGACCCGCGCCGCCACGAGCAGACGGACCTCCGCCTCCACGACCGACGGGCACCGGAGGGTCCCCGGGTCGACCACCACGGCGTAGTCGGGCGCCACCAGCGGCTCGCCCGCCAGCACCGCCATCATGACGGCGCGCACGCGCACCGGGTCGCGCTCGCCGCGCTCGACGCACGCCCGCCCGGCGCCCAGGGCGCGGTGCAGTGCCAGCGCGGCGCGGCGCTCGGTGCGCGTCAGCCGCGTGTTGCGGCTCGACATGGCCAGGCCGTCGGGCTCGCGCACCGTCGGGCACCCCACCACCTCGACGGGGATGGACAGGTCGGCGACGAGCCGGCGGACCACGGCCAGCTGCTGGAAGTCCTTCTCGCCGAAATACGCCCGGCACCGGCCCGCCAGGAAGAAGAGCTTGGCCACCACGGTGGCCACCCCGTCGAAGTGCCCCGGGCGCGAGGCCCCTTCGAGGCCCTCGCTGACGCCCGCGACGTGCAGCGTGGTGGCGACCGGCGCCGGGTGCCCGGGGTACATCTCCTCGACGGCCGGGGCGAACACGACCGAGGCCCCGCCGGCACGGGCGAGCGCCACGTCCCCGGCGAGGTCGCGCCGGTAGGCGGCCAGGTCGGCGGCGTCGTCGAACTGGAGCGGGTTGACGAAGACGGTCACGGCCACGACGTCGCATTCCGAGGCGGCGCGCTCGATGAGCGAGCGGTGCCCGGCGTGCAGCGCCCCCATGGTCGGGACGAGGCCGACGCGGCGGCCCACGGCGCGCTCGGCCTCGAGGGCCTCGGCGAATTCGGCGGCGGACGTCACCACGCGCACCCGCGCCGGGCGCGTCCGGCGGGAGCCGGGCCGGGCGCCGGCCCCGGACGCGGCCACAGTGCCGTCGGTGGCCCCGGTGCCGTCGGTGGCCCCAGTGCCGTTCGTCACGAGGTCGCCGGGCTCGGCGGCCGAGCCGGCGGGCGAGCCGGGCCCCGGACGCGAGGCGGCCAGGCGGCGGGCGAGATCGACACCGGCGTCGTACCCGGGGCGCTCGGAGGCGTCGAGGGCACGGCGGTGCCGTTCGAGGGTGGCCTCGTCCCCGCGGGCCGCCGGGCCGGTCAAGGCGGCCGCGGGGCCGAGCTCGGCGGCGTCGGTGAGGGCGGCGCGCGCCAGGCCGACGAAGGCGTCGAGGCCCAGCCCGGCGGACGCCGCCACCCGCTCCACCTGGCCCATCAGGGACACGACGTGGTTGGCGGCGATGCAGGCGGCGGCGTGGTACGCCGCCCGGTGCTCCTCCTCGACGACGACGATCGTGCCGTCGAGCGAGCGGGCCAGCCGCCGGGCGACGGGGTCGCCGGCCACGGCGAAGGTGATGCCGCTGCGCAGCCGGAGCCGGCCCACCTCGGGCGAGGGCAGCGGGACCAGGGGGTGCAGGGAGGCCCGGCGGGCATGGGGGGCCAGGACATCGAGGCTCAGGGCGCCCGACAGGTGCAGGACGACGGTCCCCGGCTCGGGGGTCACCGCCGCGGCCACGTCGGCGATGGCGGAATCGGGCGTGGCGATGACGAGCACGTCCACGCCCGACGCCGCGCCGGCGAGGTCGTCCCGGCGCGACAGCACGGCACGCACGTCGTGGCCGGCGTCGGCCAGAGCCGCAGCAAGCGAACGACCGGCCCGTCCAGGGCCGACAATCCGGATGGATGCCACCAGACCCCTTTCTGCGCTCCAGCCCCTTCCGGGTGCCGGTCGCGTCAGGTGATCGGATTCGTTCCTGTCAGTGTACCCACGGGTCGCACCTCCCCACCAGCCCGTTCCCACGCCCCGGGGGGCACGAGCTCGGGGGCCAGCTCCGCCAGCGGCTCCAGGACGAACCGGCGCTCCCACATGCGGGGGTGCGGGACCACGAGGTCGTCCTCGTCCACCGTGACGTCGCCCACGAGGAGCACGTCGACGTCGAGCGTCCGCGGGCCCCAACGGACGTCGCGCCGGCGCTGCGCCTCGGCCTCCAGCCGGCGGGCGGTCTCGAGGAGGGCCCGGGGGGACAGCGTCGTCGCCAGCTCCACCACCAGGTTCAGGTAGGGACCCTGGTCGGGGGGCCCGCCCACGGGCTCGGTCTCGTAGACCTGCGACACCGCCACCACGTCGGGGAGGCCGTCGACCGCCCGGCGCAGGATGGCCAGCCGGTCGCCCAGGTTGGAGCCGAGGCCGACGAAGGCGCGCACCCCTGTCGATCCCATCCCGGCCCCTCGGCCCGAGTCGCCTACGCGCCCGGCCCGACGGGCCCGCCCGAGCCGGCGGCGACCGGCCGACGGCGGTGGATGCGCACCCCCGTCGATCCCAGCGCATGCGGGAGCGGCGGCCGCAGCTTGCGGACGACGACGGTGACGCTGTCGACGCGGGCATCGGCGAGCACCGCGGCGGCCACGGCACCGGCCAGCGACTCGAGTAGTCGGTGCGGCGGGCCCGCCATCACCGCGGCGGCGGCCTCGGCGGCGGCGGCGTAGTCGGCGGTGGCCGCCAGGTCGTCGGTGGACGCCGCCGGTGCGGTGTCGAGGTAGAGGTCGAGGTCGATCTCGAAGGGCTGCGGCGCGGCCCGCTCCTCCTGGAGCACGCCGTGGACCGCGTCGAGGCGCAGCCCCCGGACCTCGATGCGGTCGCCGCCGGGACGCCGGTCCGGCGTCATGGCGACGCGCCCGGCGTCATGCGCCCCCGGACGCCCCGCCGGGGACGAGCTCGGACGCCCGGGCCACCATGTCGCGCCCCGGAGGGCCCATCTGATGGCCGACGAGGCGCTCCACGGCGTTGATGGCCTGCGGCCCGCCCGGGAGCCGCCCGCTCCACAACAGGTAGCCGGCCACGATGCCCATGACGCGGTCCCCGAGCTCCTCCTGGTGCAGCAGCAGGCGCTCGCCGGCGCGCAACCACCCGTCGAGGTGCCGGTAGAGATCGAGCAGGGTCTCGCGCACGTCGCCGGTGGGGGCCAGCGGGAAGTGCGACCACGCCACCTCGCCCTCGTCGTAGGCGGCGAGGTTGTGCGGCGACGGCAAGAGCGACACCACCCGGTTGAACCCCTGCACGCGCAACCAGATGATCTCCTCCTGCCGGCGCACGCGGCGGTGGTGCGGCGCGAAGCCGCCGGGTCGCTCGCTGACGGCCAACTGGTCCTTCACGACCCACGTGAAGTTTCGCGGGGGGATCCCCGCCGCCCACTTCCCCTTCACCCGTCGGCCCTCACCTGTCGCATCCCGTTGCCCGTGCACGCTCTCGCATGGATCGCCTGTCGTCCTGTCTGGTAGTCGGTCATCGTCGGCCGCCGCTCACCCGCTCATCGCCTGCTGCCGGGGAAGCGGGCCGGAGGCCAGGCGCGTGGTGCCCACCAGGACGGCGGCCTCCACCGTGCTCGCCACGTCGTGCACGCGCACCATGGACGCGCCGGCCAGCATCGCCCAGGTGGCGGTGGCCAGGGACCCCGGCAGGCGGTCGTCGACGTCCCCGGGCGGCCCGGTGGGCGTCGGCGCCAGCCGGCCCAGAAAGCCCTTGCGGCTCGTGCCGACCAGCACGGGGTGGCCCTCCGCCACCAGCTCGGAAAGATGGTGCAGCAGCGCCAGGTTGTGCGCGGGGGTCTTGCCGAAGCCGATGCCGGGGTCGAGCCACACCTCGCGCACCCCCGCCTCGAGCGCCGTGCGCGCCCGTTCGACCAGGAAGCCGTGCACCTCGGCCACGACGTCGTCGTAGCGGGGGTGGACCTGCATGGTGCGGGGCGCGCCCTGCATGTGCATGGCCACCCAACCCACGCCACAGGCCGCCGCCACCGGCCACAGCATTCCCGAGATGTCGTTGACCAGCGTCGCCCCGGCCTCGACGGCGGCCTGCGCCACCGCCGGCTTCACGGTGTCGACCGACACCCGCACATGGGGAGCGAGGGCCGCCACCACCGGCACCACCCGGCGCAGCTCCTCGGCCTCGGGCACGCGCCCGGCGCCCGGACGGCTCGACTCGCCCCCCACGTCCACCACGTCGGCCCCGGCGCCGGCCATGGCGAGGCCGTGGGCCAGGGCCCGGTCCGGGTCCAGGTAGCGGCCACCGTCGGAGAACGAGTCGGGCGTGACGTTGAGCACGCCCATGACCTGAGGCCGCATGCCCGTAGGTTAGAGCGGCCGCGTGGGGGCGGCGACGGGGGCCACGGGGCCACCCGGGGCTCGCGGGGTGGCGCCGGTGGGGCGGTCAGCGGCCGTGCACGTACTGCATCGCCTCGGCCCGGGTCCGGGGGTCGTCCCGGAACAACCCGCGGACCGCCGAGGTGATGGTGAGCGTCCCTGGCTTCTTGACGCCCCGCATGGACATGCACAGGTGCTCGGCCTCCACCACCACGAGCACGCCGCGCGGCGACAGCACCTTCTCCATGGTGTCGGCGATCTGCGTCGTCATGCGCTCCTGGACCTGGAGGCGGTGCGCGTAGGCGTCGACGAGGCGCGCCAGTTTCGACAGGCCCGTGACCCGGCCGTCCTCGCCAGGGATGTACCCGACGTGCACCTTCCCGATGAACGGCACCATGTGGTGCTCGCACAGCGAGGCGAAGGCGATGTCGCGCACCATCACCATCTCGTCGTGTTCGGCGGCGAAGGTGACCGTGAGATGGCGGCCGGGGTCGTCGTCGAGGCCCGAGAACAGCTCCTCGTACATGGCCGCCACCCGACGCGGCGTGGCCAGGAGCCCGTCGCGGCCGGGGTCCTCGCCGATCGCCTCGAGCAGCTCGCGCACCAGTCGCTCGACGCGCTCGACGTCCACGCTCACCGCCGCCACCGGCCCGCAGTCGACGGTCGTGGATCGCTCGACGGTCGTGGGTCAGTCGACACGGACCGGACCCTGGTAGACGCGGATGTCGGGCACGTTGCGGTAGCGCTCGGCGACGTCGAGCCCGTAACCCACCACGAAGTCCGGAGGGATGTGGAACCCGACGTACCTCAGGTCGAGCTTGGCCCGCTGGCGGCCCTCCTTGACCAGCAGCGCGCACACCTCGAGGCTGGCGGGCTGGCGGGCCAGGAGGCTGCGGCGCAGGTAGGAGAGCGTGAGGCCGCTGTCGACGATGTCCTCCACCACGAGGACGTGGCGGTCGGTGAGGTCGGAGTCGAGGTCCTTCACGATGCGCACCACGCCGCTCGTGGTCGTCGCCGACCCGTACGAGGCCACCGCCATGACGTCGACCTCGACGGGGAGCCGGATGGCGCGCGCCAGGTCGCTCATGAACACGAACGCGCCCTTCAGGACCCCGACCAGGAGCGGCGGCCTGTCGTCGTAGTCGGCGGTGAGCTGGTCACCGAGCTCCACCACCCGCTTCTGCAGGATGTCCTCGGTGACGACCACCCTGCCGAGGTCGGGGTCGTCGCGCCAGCGGTCGGCCGTCACCGTCGGGCCGGCGTGCCCATCGGGCTCCCCTCGGTCATCGACGGCGAGACTACCGGACCGCTCCGTGGGCGACCGGGGCCGACGACAGCGACCCGCGTCGGCGGCGGACGCGCACGCCCGGGGCCACGTCGGTGGCGGACATCTGGCCCCGGGCGACAGCCAGGACCCGGTCCACGGCGGCGAGGTCCGGCGGGTGCTCGGCGGCCCCCCGCAGCCACCGGCGCGCGGCGCGCCGTGCGAGCGGGGCCGGCGCGGCGGCGAGCGCCGAGGCGTCGGCGACGTCGATGGCGGCCGCCAGCGCGTCGAGCAGGGCGGCCTCCGCCCCCACGATCTGGGCCTGCCGGGCGAGCACGGGCACGAGGTCGCGCCCGGCCACGGCACAGGCGAGCGGCAGCAGCTCGTGGCGCACGCGGTTGCGCACGAAGCGGGGGTCGGCGTTGCTGGGGTCGTCCACCGGCGTGAGCCCGAGGACCGCGCACAGCGCCCGGGTGTCGGCCCGGCGGATGCCGAGCAGGGGGTGCCCGGAGCCGGGCCGCATCCCCGCCAACCCGTCGAGACCGGCCCCCCGCAGGAGGTTCACCAGGACCGTCTCCGCCTGGTCGTCCATGGTGTGCCCGGTGGCCGACCCCGCCGGCAGCACGGCCAGGCGGGCCGCCCGGGCACGGGCCTCGAGGTTGGGACCGGGGTCGACCTGCACCCGGACGGCCTGGAACCGGGCCCCGAGGCGGGCGGCGGCGGCGGCCACCACCGCGGCTTCGGCGTCCGACCCGGTCCGCAACCCGTGGTCGACGTGGACGGCGGTGGCGTCGCACCCGGCCGCCACGGCCAGGGCCAGCAGCGCCAGCGAGTCGGCACCCCCGGACACCGCGCAGGGGAGGGCGGTGCCGGCGGACGGGAAGGTGCAGCGGTCCAGGAGCTCCTCCACCGTGACGCCGGGCACCGGCGCGCCGGGCGCGCCGGGCGGCGCCGGGACCTCGCCGGGCATCAGCCGGTGGCGAGGCGGGCGGGGCCGACGCGCGCCACCCAGGTGTCGGGATGGCGGATCTCGTCCATGGTGGGCAGCATCTCCGGGCCTTCCCACACCCGGGAGAGCAGCCCCGGGCCACCCGAGGCCTCCACGGCGCGGATGAAGCGCTCGCCCTGCTCGTACTGGCGCATCTTGGCCTCGATCCCCACGAGCTGCTGCAGCACGCGGGAGGCCAGGCCGGCCCGGCGGCGGCGCTCGCGCAGGACCCGGGAGAACCACGCCGCGTCGGGCACGGCGTCGGCCCCGGCCCGGTCCATGGTGATGTCGCCGTGCCCCTCCAGCAGGCTCATCATCGACTGGATGCGGGCGATCACCTCGAGCTGCTCGGGCGGAGCGACGAGGCCCAGCATCCCGGCATCCTGCAGCGGGTTCTGCCCGGCCCGCACCGCCCCCGCCGCCCGGCGCAGCGCCTCGGCGAACCGGCGCGGGTCGGGGGTCATGCCCGTCATGGCCTGGTCGACGAGGGAGAGGAAGTGGCCCCGCAGCCACGGGACGCCCGTGAACTGGCAGCGGTGGGTGACCTCGTGCAGCGCGATCCACAGGCGGAACTGCTTGGCGGGAAAGCCGTGGCGGCGCTCGAGGGCCACCACGTTCGGGCCCACGTAGGACACCACGCCGCCGGTGTCCTCGGCCTCGGCCAGGAGGAGGTCGTACTGCCCGAGGACCCGGGTGGCCATCCAGCCGAGGACGAGGCCGAGCTGGGCGCCCGTCGCCGTGCCGGCGGCGCCGCCGAGGGGGCCGCGCAGCGAGGAGGTGTCGAACTGCTCGAGCATGGGCTCGAGCAGGCGGCGGAACGAGGCCAGGTTGGCCCGCACCCATCCCGCCCGGTCGAGGACCAGGGCGCCGGCGCTGCCGGTGGCGGGCCGGAGCCCGGTGGCCTCGATCACGAGGCCCTCGGCCATCGCCGTGGCCTCGGAGAAGTCGGCCTCCAGCTGGGCCGTCGTGGCGGCATCGAGGGTGCCGGCGCCGGGCGGGCCCAAAAGCGAGCTCCGGGAGCCGACCCACGTGGCCACGCGTTCGGCCACGTCCCACGACACGGGGCTGGTCACCGCCCCAGTGTAGGGAGCCGGCACGCCCGAGGTGCGCCCGGCCGTGGCCGGTGCGACCCGTCAGGCGATCTTCTTGCCCCGCAGCCTGGGTGTGCTCGGGCTGACGTGCAGGCAGCAGAACTCGTCGTCGTTGTAGATCGACAACTTGGTGTCGCAACCGGGCTCGGCACACACCCGGCCTCGGGCGAAGGTGCGCGACGGCCGGCCGTGGCCGGTGAACGCCGTCGCTCCGATCGACTGATCGCCCCCCAATTCGGTGCGGTCTTCCATGCCCCCTGAACCTCCCGCCGTCGGGTCTGTGTTGCTTCCCTATCGACCGGCGGGGCGGGGGGCGTGAGCGACCGGCCTTGTCGTTGTGCATCCGTTGTGATTTGCCCGGAGGCCCAGCAAGGAGGCTCGATCTGGCGGGCACAGCCGGGCCGGGGCGGGAGACGGGCCCGACTAGCGGTCGGTGACCTGCTACGGGGCGGCGGGAGCCGTCCGGGGCCGAGCGACGACGGGCGGGCGGTCCGGCGCGGTCAGCGCACCGGGGTGGGATCAGCCGCCCGAACGCTCCCGGCGCTCCTCCTCGAGGAGGGCGTCGCGGACCCGCTGGCGCAAGGCGTCGGGGACGTGGTCCTTGCAGCGATTGGCGACCACGGATCGGAGCTCGGCCTCGAAGTCGAATGCGTCGAGACACGGCGAGCACTCGTCGAGGTGATCCTTGATCTCCGCGCGTCGCTCGTCGGTGAGCTCACCGTCGAGATAGTGGTAGAGCCGCTCGATCGTCTCGTTGCAGTCGAAGCCGGACTCACCGGACCCCATCTCGGTTCCTCCCATCAGCCCCGAGGCTAATGCCCGGCCTCGGTGGAGCCGACCAGGCCCCGCGCCACTGCAAAATCCATCAACGCCTTCTGCAGGGCCTTTCTTCCCCGGTGGATCCTGCTCATGACCGTGCCGATGGGTACCTCGGTGATGTCGGCGATCTCCTTGTAGGAGAAGCCTTCCACGTCCGCCAGGAGGACGGCGATGCGGAACGCCTCGGGGAGCGACTCGATCGCCTTCTTCACTTCGTCGTCGGTGAAGTGCTCGAACACCTCGTCTTCGGCCGATCGGCCGGCGCCGCTCGCCTGCAGGGCCCCGATGCGGTGGTACATGTAGAGGTCCTCGACGTCCTCGACGTCGGCCTTCTCCGGTCGCCGCTTGGCGGCGCGGTAGCTGTTGATGAACGTGTTGGTGAGGATCTTGTAGAGCCACGCCTTCAGGTTCGTGCCGTCCTCGTAGCGGTCGAAGGCGCGGTACGCCTTCAGGAAGGTCTCCTGGACGAGGTCCTCGGCGTCCGCCGGGTTGCGCGTCATCCGCAGGGCCGCGGTGTACAGCGCCTGCATGTGCGGCATGGCGAGCTCTGCGAAGCGCAGCCGGTCTGCCATGAGCAGCACCATAGTCAGTGGGTGTGGCGACGGTGCCGCGCCACCGCAGGTGGGCGCGACGGCACCGTCCCGGGCAGCCCTCGGGGTGCGGTCAGGCGCCCGGCGACACCTCGGCGCGTGCCCAGCGGCGGTCGGTCCGGGCCCCGGTCGGGTAGAGCCGGAAGCTCACCACCGTGACCGGCACCAGGTCGGCGTCGGCGGTGACGATCCAGCACGGCACCTCCGCGTCCGATGCGTCGCGCAGCTCCAGCCAGGTGTCGTGGCTGATCGTGCCGTCGTCCTCGGCCAGCACCACGAGGCAGTCGATGCCGTCCCGGATGAACGGCCAGCGCAGGTGCCAGTCGGCACGCGAGGCGAAGCCGCACCCGTCGGCGTCCATGACGACGGCCTGCGGCCAGGCGTCGCCGACCCGTCGCAGCGCCCGGCGGTAGGGCAGGGTGCCGTAGGTGTTCTTGGCGGCGGCCAGGTACACCACGGCCGCGACGAGCTCCTCGGCCCGGTCCCTGCTGTGCCCCCCGCGTGCTCCGGCATCCTCGTGGACGCCGGACGGAATCGTGACGCTCATAGCGGACCCCCGTCCCGGCTGTCGCCGTCCGCGCGCCGCCGAGACCAGAAGCCTCGGCGACGTGCCCCCCTCGCTTCCCATGGTGGCGCCCGACCCTCACCGGACGTCCAAGCGCAGGTCAACTCCCGCACAACTGGAACGTCACCGTCCGAGCCGGGCGCGACGGGACCGGGGGGGCCGCCCTCCTCCGGGCGTCGGCCTCAGGGGCCGGTTCGACGGGGACCACGGGGCGCTTCGCCTCCCCGGCCGGCGCGGGCGCCGCGACTCCCGGGGCGCGAATGGGGTACTTCGGCCCTCGACGCCGCCGGCGGGGGGGACGCGCAATGGAGCCATGGCAGCCCACGACGAGGACTTTCCGATCCAGCGCGTGTCCATCCACGGCTACGACGTCGGCTACCGGCGTGGCGGGCAGGGGCCGGTGCTCGTGCTGCTCCACGGCATCGCCGGCAGTTCCCGGACCTGGCTCCCGGCCATGCGGCTGCTGCGATCCGAGTTCTCGGTGCTGGCACCGGACTTCCTGGGCCACGGCAAGTCCGCCAAGCCACTCGGTGACTATTCGCTCGGCAACCATGCCAGCGCCATGCGCGACCTGCTGCACCTGCTCGACATCGACCGGGCCACCGTTGTCGGGCAGTCGTTCGGCGGCGGCGTGGCGATGCAGCTCGCCTACCAGTTCCCCGAACGCTGCGAGCGACTGGTGCTCGTCGACGCCGGTGGCCTGGGCCGGGAGGTCAGCTGGATCCTGCGCCTCATCACCCTGCCGGGGAGCGAGTACGTGATGCCGCTGCTGTTCCCGGGCTTCGCACGCGAGTGGGGGGACGCCGTCGCCGGGTTCTTCCGGTCGCACGGCATCCGCAATCCCGAGGTGGGGGAGATGTGGCGTTCCTACCGGTCACTGACCGAGGCCGACAACCGCCAGGCCTTCGTCCGGACCATGCGCGCCGTGATCGATCCCGGCGGACAGTCGGTGAGCGCCATCGACCGTCTCTACCTGGCGGCGCACATGCCCACGCTCATCGTGTGGGGCGACCGGGACAGGATGATCCCGGTCCATCACGCCTACGCCGCCCACGACGCCCTTCCGGACAGCAGGCTGGAGGTGATGCAGGGGGTGGGCCACTTCCCCCACGTGGAGGAGCCGGCCCGATTCGTGGAGATCCTCACCGACTTCATGCGCACCACCGAGCCCAGCGCGTTCACCCCTGAGGAATTGCGCGCCCTGCTGCACCAGGGGTCAGGGCCATGAGATCGTCCACCGGGGCGGGGACGCGCACGCGTCGACGGAGCCTGGGAGGGGACTCGAACCCCTGACCTGCGCATTACGAATGCGCTGCTCTACCAGCTGAGCTACCCAGGCACGAGGAGGAGCGCCCCTCGGGCGGAGGTGCGGCCCACCGCCGGTCCTGCACTCCGCGACGCTTTTCATCATGGCACAGCCGGCAATCAGCACCGGCGGTGCCGTCCCTGGTCAGGGCGGTACGGACCGGGAGCCGACCCGGCGACGTGGGCCCGATCGATGCCCGGCCCGCCGGGCCACGAACCGCCCCGACCCGCCGGAGGCGCAGAAGCGCCGCCGGAAAAGGCGGACCCGGTAGCCTGTGCCCGGATTCCACGGAGGGACGATGCTTCATTTCACGGAAGAGGAGACACCGCCCGCAGGCGACGCCTTCGGCTGCCGGTGCCTGCCGGGGCCCGGGCGCGCGTGGCAGCCAGCGGGGTCGGCACGGTGCTAGTGCTGGGTCGTCGTGCCGGTGAGGGCGTCATGATCGGCCATGACATCAAGGTCACCGTGATCGTCGTGGCGGGAGACAAGGTGCGGATCGGGATCGACGCACCGTCGGACGTCGAAGTGCACCGCGAGGAGGTGTACCTCGAGATCCAGCAAGCCAACCTGCGGGCCGCCGCGGTCTCCGCCGAGGGAGTCACGGGGCTCACGTCGGTCCTGCGCGAGCAGGTCGCCACCGGGCCGGAGGGGTCGGAGCCCCCCCGTGGCGCCGGCGACGCCGGTCAGGGCTCCGATCGGGGCGCGAGCGGCTCCGAGGCTCGGTAGCCCGACTCGTACTGCACCACCTGGGCGGCCGCCTGCGTCTGCCGGTTCACCACCAGGGGGCCGAGGAGGTTGGCGGTCGGCCGTTCGCCCAGGGTGATGATGCAGAGCACGACGGCGTCGTCCACCGACGCCAGTCCGAGGCTCGCCACGTGCTGCTCGTCGATCGTGACCGTGTACTCGGGGAACAGGGCCCCCGCCACCGTCACGACGAAGCAGATCTCGGCCTGGTCGACCGACCGCATCAGGAAGAACGGGCCGTACTCGGGCGCGAGCATCTCGAGCCGGAAGCCACGCGCGCCAGGGAAGCCCGGGAGGCCGCCGGCGAAGTCGAGGACGGCGCGGTCGGGGAGCCCGGGGCCGGCGCCTGCCGTCGGTGCTTCGGTCTCCACCGCCTGCTCGCCAGGCCGGATTCGTGTGATCAACATGCGTGCGCTTCTCCAGTCATCCTAGGAACTGCACGAGCGATTGCTGCGAAAGCTGCGACGTTGCCCACAACGCAGCCTGGTACGACTGCTGCGCCTGCGCGAGTTGGGTGCTCACCTTGGCGACGTCCGTGCCGTCGATGCCGGACATCTGCGCCTGCAGCACCTGCTGGGTGTTGGTCGCCTGGTTCAAGAACGCCTGTATCCGCTGGTAATTGGCGCCCATCTGCGCTGCCTGCGTCGTCACCTGCGAGATCGCCTGGCTGAGCGCCTGCAGATCGGTGGTCTGGACGTTGTTGAGCGACGACGTCGTCCCCGCCTGCAGGTCCTGGGTGATCTGCGCCAGGATGCCGTTGCTGGCGAGGAGGCCACTGGACCCAGAGCCGAAGATCTGATCGCCGGTGAGCGCCACCGCCACCTGCTCGCCCGGGGCGACCGTCCGCGTCGGAGCCGATCCCCCGCCGACGTAATTGCCGTTCTGGTCGTACGCCTGGGCCACGCTGGCGGTGCCGGCGAAGATCGCCTGGCCCCCGTAGGTCGTGTTGGCGAGGTTGATGAGCTCCTGGCGGGCCGATGCCACCTGGGTGGCGAGCCCCTGGAGCGCACCGGGCTGGTTCGACAGACTGGCGCCGCTCACCGACTCCACCACCTGTTGAGCCTGTTGCAGCGCCGACACGATCTGGTTCATCGTCGAGTTGCCGAGGGACAGCCAACCGGATCCGTCGTTGGCGTTCGAGGCGTACTGCTTGGCACGAGCCAGGCTGCCGTTGAGCTGCAGGAGGGCGGCGGCGCCCGCCGGGTTGTCCGACGGTTGGTTGATCATGTCGCCCGTGGACAGCTGCGTCTCGAGCGTCGCCTGTTGCGCCTGGGAGTTGTCGAGCCCCGAGATCAACTGGTCGGCGATGATCGTCGGCGTGTAGGAGATCGCCGCGGACCCCATGACGTCAGTCACGATTCGCTCCTCGTTCTCATTCCGGCCGTCGTCGTCATGATGCCTGGATGAGGGCCTGCATCATGGTGCTGACGGTGCTGATCAGCTTGGCGGACGCCTGATAGGCCTGCTGGAACGTCAGCATCTGCACCATCTGGTCATTGGTGTTGACTCCCACGACCGACTGCAGGTTCTCCTGCGCCGTGGTCGCCACCGACGTCTGCGCCTGCACCTGGTTGTTCACGGCCTGCACCTGTGCGCCCATCCCCTGGATGAGCGACTGGTACTGCTGGTCAGGGCCCACCGGCGCGTTGTAGAGCTCGGCCATGGCTTGCGCGTTGGCACCGTTGTTGGTGGCGTCGGGCATCGTGCCGGTGTCGGACGCCGCCAGCAGCTGGGGGTCGCTCACGATGGCGGCGTTGACGCTGAGCCCGGCGGCGCCCGACCCCTGGAACAGCGGGTCCGCAGCACCGGAGGCGCCGGTCGCGGTGAACCCGGCGCTCAACTGGGCGTTCACCGTGGAGGCCAGGTCGTTGGCGACGGCGTCGAGCTTGGACTGGTAGCCGGGCAGGTACTGGTTGACGGCCGCCAATTGGCCCGAGACGCTCCCGGCGGAGGATGGGATGGTGACGCCGCTGGTGTTGGCCACCAGGCTCATGTTCCCCGTGCCCCCGGTCGTCGTGATGGTGTCGTTCCACGCGCCCTGCACCAGGGTCACCCCCCCGATGTCGACGTTGACCGTGCCGTCGGTCTGCGGGACGGCGACGGCCCCGATCGTCGTGGCGAGCGTGTTCATGAGCTGGTTGCGCTGGTCGATGAGGGCGTTGGCCGATGAGCCCGAACCCTCGGTCGCCGTGATCTGCCCGTTGAGCGTGGCCACCTGCTTCAGCACGATGTTGGCCTGGGCGACCGATGACGTCACCTGTGACTGCGCGTTGACCTGCAGGCTGTTGAGCTGCTGCGCGGCCTGCTGCAGGTCCGAGACGAGGTTCTGCGCGAGCGCCACGGTCTCGGTCCGGGGAGCGAGATTCGACGGGTTCTGACTGATGGCGTCCCACGACTGCCAGAAGCTGGACAGGTCCGCGGCGATCCCCGACGAGCTCGGCTCGGGAAACACCCCCTGTGCGCCCTGAAGGACCTGCTGCAAGGCTGTGCTCTGCGACAGGGCGCCCTGGGTCTGCAGCGCGTTGGTGGCCAGGAGCCCGTCGTTGCTCTGGGTCACGCCCACGGTCCGGACGCCGTCCCCCACCCCGATCAGGTCGCCGCCGGGATTCGTCGTGAGCTGCGCACGCTCCGCGACGTAGCCAGGAGTGTTGGCATTGGTGAGGTTCTGGGAAATGGCGTCCATCGCCGCCTGCTGGGCGTCGAGGCCCGACGCGGCGATACTCAGTGCGAGGTCTCCCATGACGCGTCCCGATCCCTATGCGGTGGCGTCGAGCATGCGGGGGCGGGGTGCCACCACCGACGTCGTCGCCATCGCGGTGTAGGACGGGCCGTCTCCGAGGAGCGCGAGCGCATCGGAGGTGGCGGCCAGGTTGCGGGCCAGGATCTCCCGGTTCCTGGCGCACAAGTCGTTGATCCGGTCCACCAGCGCACGCATGACCTGCCGGCGCTCCTCGAGGACACGACGCTCGTCCTCGTCCTGGGCCGCCTCGGCCAGCGCGCCGAGCGTCGGGGTCGGTGTCAGCCTCATCTCGGCGGCCACAGCGGCGACCAGTTGTTCGCGACGACGACTGATGACGTCGAGACCCTTCACGGCCTCCTCGAACTCGGCGTTGTTGCGGGCCAGCAGCCGGGGCTTGCCGGCCAGCAACACCAGCTGCTCCTGCTCGAGCCTGAACGCGAGGTGTTCAAGAGCTTCGCTCTCTTCGAACAGACAGACGACGAGGGCGTTCAATCCCATTTCGGAGCTATCGGCGGGATCCGCCTCGGGGTGAAGGACTCGGCGCCGAAACTTCGAGCTCACCGAGCGTGAGCGTGCGCTTGCCGCTGAGGGTCACCGGACGCGTGCCGCCGGGGGTCACTGCACGACGAAGCTCGTGAAGTACACGGCGCTCACCTGTTCGGCGGCGCCGTCGACCTCCGGTGCGATGCCCTGGCACAGCTTCAGGATCTGCGCCTTGACCGATGTGCGCCCCCCCGGGGCGAGCAGCTGGTCGTAGGTCTGCGCCCCGAGGACCGTGATGGCGGCGTCGTCGAAGCGGGGGACGTCGGTGGACGTCGTCTTCGCCGCCAGTGTCGTGAGCTGCAGGGAGATCGAGGCTTGCACGAGGTGGCCGTCCGACATGTTCACCGTGAGCTGGTCCAGGGGGAGGATGGTCCCCGCGGGCACGGCCTGCCCTGGCTTGTAGTGCGGCTTGAGCAGCATCGACTTGGCCTCGAACCCGACCACGAGCAGGACCACGAGGATGATGATCAGCTTCTTCTTGCTCTTCTTGGGCTTGCCGTCCTTGCCGTCTTTGTCGGCGCCCTTGTCGGCGCCCTTGTCGGCGGCGTTCTCGGCATCCGCCGGGAGCGTGGCACGCGTGCCCTGATCTGCGGCCATGGCGCTCATGGTTGGTCTGCCCCTGCGGTCAGGATGACGATGTCGATCCGGCGGTTGAGGGCACGATCGGCCGGGGTGTCGTTGGGCATCAGGGGATGGGTGTCGCCGAACCCCGTCGCCGCCAGGCGGTTCGGGTCGATGCCGTCCTGCCGCGAGAGCCGGGTGGCGACGCTGGCCGCCCGCACCGCGCTGAGCTCTTCGTTCGAGCTGTAGGGACCACCCGTGATGGGCTGGTTGTCGGTGTAGCCCTCCACCTCGATGCCATTGGGGACGCTGCGAAGAACCGACGCCACGGCGTCGATCACCGACTGGCCCTCGGGCTCGAGGTTCCCCGAGTCGCTGGCGAAGAACACCTTGTCGGTCAGGACCTGCACGACCAGGCCTCGGGTCGAGAGCGAGGTCGTGAGCACTCCCTGCAGGCCCTTGGCGTTCGACGCCTTCTGGACCTGCTGACCGATCGACTGGAGCTGGGACTCCTGGGAGGCGGACAACGAGGCCTTCGCCGCGGCGGTCGGCTGCTTCGCGGGCGTGGTGATGCTCGGGTGCTGCTGGACCTGCCGGGGGCCGGCGGTGGGCGTCAGGCTGTCGTACTGCTCCACACCGTTGCTCGACGGGAGGACTCCGGGATTGGGGGAGAAGCTCTGCTTGAACCCGAGGGCCAGGGCCTCGAACTTCTTGGAGTTGATGGTGCTCACGGCGAAGAGCACGATGAACAGGGCGAGCAGCAGCGTGATCATGTCGGCATACGTCAGCAGCCAGCGCTCCGAATTCTCGACCTCCTCGGCCTCGGCCTCGGCGGCCAGGCGCCGTCTCACGCCGCCTCCCTCGACGATCGGGGGCTGGAGCTGCGCTCCTCCGCGGCCAGGAACGACTGCAGGCGCGCCTGGATGAGCCTCGGGCTGCTGCCGGCCTGGATCGCCAGCAGGCCTTCGAGGACCATGCGCTTGTGGTGGACTTCGATCTCGGACGCGCGCTTGAGCTTGTTGGACACCGGCAGCCAGAGCAGGTTGGCGGCGAGGACGCCCCAGAGCGTGGCGGTGAAGGCCGACCCGATGGCCGGACCGATGACGTTCGGGTTCGACAGGTTGGCGAGCACGTGGATCAGGCCGATGACCGTGCCGATGATCCCGAGCGTCGGGGAGAAGCCGCCCATGTCGCCGAAGAACTTGGCGCCCATCCGGTGGCGCTCCTTCAGGGCGATGATCTCGCCCTCCAGGATCTCCTGGATCTCCTCGGGGTCCACACCGTCGGCGGTCATCTCGAGGCCGCGGCGGAAGAAGGGGTCCTCGACGCCCTCCGAAGCCTTGTCGAGCGCCAGGAGCCCGTCGCGGCGCGCCAGTTCGGCCAAGCTCACGAGCTTGCCGATCTCGTCGTTGGGGTCGTCCTCAGGAACGCCGAGGGCGGCCTTGATCACGTTCTTGATCTTCTTGACGTCGGTCTTCATGAAACCGGCGGCGGCGGCGGCGAAGGTGCCCCCGAAGACCAGGATGATCGGCGCCGGTTTGAACAGCAGCGTGGGGCTCGATCCGTCGACGATCATCGAGAGGAAGACCGCGGCGAGGGCACCCCCCACGGCGATCGGCGTCATCCGGTCCAGCTTCATCGCTCCGCGCCCCTCGGCTCATGGGTGCCCTGGTCGCAGGTGTCCTTGGCACCGGTGCGGCTGTCGGCACCTCCTCTGAGGACGCGGAGATGGGTGACGCACGCGACCTCTGACGGTTCGGCCATCCTGACGGCGAGCGCGAGCGTCGAAGCGCGAAACGCCCGGAACCTCTCGATGACCTCGTCCATGGACTCTCCGACGACGTGCTTGGCGCCGCTGGTCAGCGTGATGACGGTGTCCGGGGTCTCCTCGATCCGCTCGATCAGGTCAGGGTTGATCGCGATTCGCTCGCCGCCGTGAAAGCGCGCGAGGTAGATCATCGGTCCTCCAATGGTCGAGAGCCGGCGGTGAGGGCCGGCTCACTCCGGTGCCCCGCGACATCGCGAGGCGGCCCGGCAGGCTCAGTTCGAACTCGACGCGGCTCGAGGTCGGGACCTCCCCCCGGGGACGATTGCTCGTCCCCGGGGGTCGGGTCCCTGAGCCGACTAGCCGAGGAGCTTCAGGACCATGCCCGACGTCTGCTGGGCCTGGCTCAACATGGCCACACCAGACTGCATCAGGATCTGGTCCGTCGTGAACTGGGTCGTCTCCTGGGCGAAGTTCACGTCGACCAACCCCGAGTAGGCAGCCTGCAGGTTCTGCTGGCCGACTGTCAGGTTGGCCACGACCACCGACAGCTGGTTCTGGGTGGCGCCGACGTTGGCTTCCACCGAGGCAACCGTGCTGATGGCCGACTGGACCGCCGTGATGGCCGCCTGGGCGCTCGCCTGCGAGCCGACGCTGACCACTGACGCCGAAACACCGAGCGCGCCGGTGGTGGCGGCACCGATCGTCAGCGTGAGCTCCTGGTTGGAGTTGTTGAACGCACCCACCTGCAGGCTCTGGTTCGAGAAGGTGCCGTCGAGCAGGGCCTTCGTCCCGTAGGACGTGGTGGTGGCGATCTGGTCGATCTGGTTCTGCAGAGCCGCGAACTCCTGCTCGTTGGCGTTCAGCGACCCGGTGTCGTTGGTGGCACCGTTGGCCGAGCTCAGCGCGAGCTGGTTCATCGTCTGCAGGATCGAGGTGATCTGGTTCAGGGCACCGCTCGCCGTCTGGATCAGCGACACACCCGCCTGCGCGTTGGAGATCGCCTGCGAGAAGCCGTTGGACTGCGACTGCAGGCCCTCGGCCACGACGTAGCCGGCAGGGTTGTCGGCAGCGGTTTGGATCTGGAGACCGGAAGACAGCTCCGAGATCGCCTTGGTCATCGCCTGGTCGGTCTGATTCAGGTTGTTGTACGCGTTGATCGCCGACTCGTTCGTGTTGACAACGAGGGAAGACATCCGTTTCCTCCTTGGGTTTCAAGCTCCATCCGTGGAGCTCTTTGGCATGTGCGACCCCCCGGTCCGATGTGGGCCGGTTGGGACGACACCATTCTTCGGCCCGAGGGCACGAATACTTGAGGAGATTCCCTGAGCCCCCGTGGGGAGATCCCCCGGCCTCGCCGACCCCTGGTCGGGCCACCCCGGACGGCACGTCCGAGGCGCGCGTCGCGGTGGCGTCGTCGCGCCTGGCGGGGCATCGCCGACCGCTCAAGACAATTCCCGATCCGGCCGAAGACTAGGTCGGTCGAGCCGGTGGTGCGCCGGCGCACAAGCGCGAAAGGGGGTGACGGCGCATGACGGTTGTGCCCACCTCGAGCAGCGTGCCCCCCGTCGTCTCCTTCGGCCTGGTGTCGGGGCTCAACACCCAGCAGATCATCCAGGCCGAGCTCCAGCCGTTCCAGCAGCCCGAGCAGGACCTCCAGGGCCAGCAGACGACCCTCAACACCAACGTCGCGGAGTACCAGCAGATCAACAGCGACCTCATGGCACTGCAGACCCAGGCGAGGAACTTGTCCACCGCCGCCGGCTGGAACGCCCGCCAGGCGACCTCCTCCGACACGGGCATCGCCACGGCGACAGCCACGCCGGGGACGCCGACCGGCTCGCTGCAGTTCGTCGTCCAGCAATTGGCGAGCGCCAGCTCCGTCGTCTCCACCGGCACGGTCGCCTCGACGACGCAGATCGTGGACACCCAGCCGTCGTTGCTGGTGGCCCAGGGAGGTGGGCTCGGGTTCGCCAGCCTGGTGGCCGGCGCGGGGCTCACGCTCGGATCGCACACCGTGGACGTCACGCAGTCGTCCCAGGCGGCGTCGGCCACCGGCACCGTCTCCCTCGGCTCGCAGTCCGCAGGCATCGCCGTCACCACCGGGTCCAACGACACGCTGGCCGTCACGGTCGACGGCACGGCGTACAACCTCACGATCGCCCCCAACCCCACCGGCGGCTACAGCGGCAGCGGGCTGCTCGGCGCCCTGCAGAGCGCCATCACCGCGGCGGGCGCGTCCGGCGTCCTGCAGGCCGGCTACGACTCCAGCGGGCACCTGATCCTCTCCACCGTGGACCAGGGCTCCAGCCAGAGCCTGCAGGTGACCGGGGGCACCGCCCTCGCCACCCTCGGCCTGTCGGCCATGGGCAGCGCCGCCGTCGGCGTCGACGGCGTGGTCAGTGTCGACGGCACCGCCAACGTGCTGAGCACCGTGACCCCCGGTGGCGCCGTGACCCTCAACGGCGCCAACGGTGCCCAGGTCACGGGCACGATCGTGGCGGGATCCGCGCAGAGCCAGGTGAACAGCTCCCTGCTCGCCGTCGGGTCGATCACCGCCACCAACGTCTCCACGGGCAACGGCTCCCTGGCCGACATCGTGACGAACATCAACGCCGCCGGCGTCGGGGTCACGGCCTCCGCCGTCCAGACGGGCACCAACCAGTACCTCCTGCAACTGTCCTCGTCCACGACCGGGACGGCGTCGGCATTGTCCTTGGACACGAACGCCTTCGCATCGTCATCGCTCGGCACCCTGAGCGTGGCGTCGGCGGGGAAGAACGCCGAGATCCTCGTGGGCGGTACCGGCGGCTACGCGTTCCAGTCCCAGACCAACACCGTGACCGGCCTGCTTCCCGGCCTCACGGTGAATCTCCTCACCGCGTCGGCGTCTCCGGTGACCGTGACGGTCGCCCCGGACGCCTCGGCGGCATCGACGGCCGTGCAGAACCTCGTCAGCGACGCCAACACCGTGCTGTCCGACATCCAGACGAACGCCGGCTACAACGCCCAGACCAAGACCGCGGGCCCCTTGATGGGGTCGGCGGTGCTCGAGAGCGTGACCAACGAGATCCAGTCGATCTTCGCCTCCATCAGCGGGTCATCCTCCTTCGGCAATGCCAAGAACATCGGCGTCACCCTGAACAACGGGCAGGTCCAGTTCGACCAGTCGGCCTTCGCGAACGCCTATGCCGCCAATCCCGCACAGGTCGCAGCCGTCTTCACCCAGGACGGCACGTTCACCCCGGCGTCGCCGACCTACACCGGAGAGGTCTCGCTCTCGTTCGCCGGTGACGGCACCCGGCCGGGTGCCTACGACGTCCAGATCAGCCAATCGGCGGCCCAGGCCACCGCCACCGGTGCCGTACTGGCGTCGGGGTCCGTGTCGTCCGCCGAGCAGCTCACGGTGTCGATGGGCACCAGCTCGGCGCAGTACAGCACCACGGCCGGCGAGTCTCTCGTCGCCGTCGCCGCCGGGCTGAACTCCGCCTTCGCCTCGGCGGGGATCTCACTGTCCGCCCAGGTCGTCAACGGCGGCCAGCAGCTCCAGCTGACCTCGGACGACTACGGCAGCCAGGCCGCCTTCAGCGTGTCGTCGACCGGTTCCGGGTCGGGGACGACGGGCCTGGCGGGAAGCTTCGCCGGCGTCGACGTGGCGGGCACCATCAACGGCGTCACCGCCACCGGTCGAGGGCAGTTCCTGACCGCCCCGAGCTCGGATCCCACGTTGGCGGGGCTGTCGGTCCAGGTGACGGCGTCGAACGTGTCGACCCTCACGGACCTGGGATCGATCAACTACCAACCGGGCATCGCCCAGGCGCTCAGCTCCCTGGGCAGCGCCATGTCCGATCCGACGCAGGGTGCGATCACGCAGACGGTCAAGAACCTGCAGAACCAGTCCAGCGGGCTGAACAGTCAGATCGCCTTCTACGCCGCCATCGTCAACCAGCAGCAGCACATGCTTCTCAACAAGTACGCCACCTTGGAGCAGACGCTCGGGACTTTGAAGAACCAAAGCTCGGCCCTGGCCGCGGAGTTGTCCCAGATCTCAGCCAACGGGCTGGCCTAGAGCAGGGGGCGTCGTGACCATGTCCGATACCGCCAAGCTGCGGGACCGCTACCTCGCAGACGCCATCGAGACCGCCGCGCCCGCGGTCCGGCTCACCATGTTGTACGACGCCTTGGAGCTCGACCTGTTCCGGGCCGATGCCGCCTTCGAAGCCGACGACTTGAAGGCCATCAACGACAACCTCGTGCATGCCCAGACAATCATCCTCACGTTGCGCGACACGATCAAGCCCGAGCTCTGGGAGGGTGCCCCGCAGCTGATCGCTCTGCACAACTACTTCCTGGCCGAGCTCCTGGGGGCCAATCTCGACAAGGACCGGGCCCGGGCCGCGGCAGCGGCCACGCTCATCGGCCGCATCGGTGACGCATGGCGGATCGCGGCCGAGACCGTCTCGGCCGACAACTAGGAGCCCGCCGGTGGGATGGTCCGAGGTGCTCGACGACATCGAGCGTCGATTGACCGACGTGAAGCGGGGACTGCGCACCGGGGAGCCGGCGACGACACCGTTCACGCTGCCCGAGGATCTCGGGCCCCTGCCTGTGCAGCTGCGCTTGCGGGCGCAGCGCGCGCTCCGAGCGACCGAGGCCATGCAGGCCGACGTGGAGGAGGCCCGCGACCGGATCGCCGACGCGCTGCGCCGGGGGCGGGCCACCACCAGGGAGCCTGCTGCCTACGTCGACACCCGGATCTGAGGTCCCCGGCGCGTCGCCCCGGGCCGGTCACGGCAGGCGGCGATCGACGTGGGTGCTACAGGACCATGTCGACGTCGCGGTGAAACGAGTAGCCGCCGTCTGCCGCGGCTCGGCGGTACCGGTCGACGGACTCGGCCGCCCGGCACGGCATGTCCCGGTTGTCACGGGCTCCACCGGCAGCGGTCGCACGGTCGCGCCGGCGGCGGTCCGGCAAGAGGCGTCGCTCCCGGCGGCGCGGCCCGCAGTCGTTCGCCTGGTCGTAGGCGGTGATGACCCGGGCGAGGAGCCCGTAGGACCGCTCGACCAGCGCGATCGCCTCCGGCGGTGAGGTCGTGCTCTGCGCCTTGGCGAGCAGTTTGGCAGCCGTCTGAACGTCCGGTTGTCCCATCGGGTTCCCCTTGTGGATCCGTCTTTCGACCTGATCAATCCAGGTTTTCACACCCGGGACGCTAAAGATCCACCTGTCGAGGCGTGTTGGGATCCCGTTGTGACGGACCGGCCACCGGTGGGTGGGGATCCGTGCGGGCCCTGCGGGTGGGCACCACTCCAGAGTCGCCGTCGAACGGCCGATGAACTCTGGCGTGCGATGACAGCATCGCTGACGTCGGTGTACCCGACACCAGGCCCAGACAGGTGTCGGCGGGATCCCGAACGACGACCATGGAGAGCCGGACCGATGGACAGCCGAGGCGAGCGACGATCCGACCTGGTGGACGGACACCCGGGCCCCGGCGCCGGTGCGGGGGCCGCACCCACGTCGGTCAAGGACGTGCTGCAATCGACGTCGCTCACCATCCTCGAGGCACACCTGACGTGGCTGTGCGCACGCACCCGACTCGAGGGGCAGCTCTCCCCCCGGAGGGTCCTGTTCGAGGACCAGGCCAGGGTCCTGATCGACGCGCTCGACGAACGGGGCGCGTTGGAGGTCGTCACCGGGTCCCTCCAGAGCCTCTGGATCGCCGAGGACGTCCCGGACGATGACGACGACATCACGACGTACGCGTCCGATCTGGACATGGTGACCGCGGGCCAGCCCCCCTACTCGCCCTACGTGGCGCTCGCCCAGAGCGCCGCCAAGGTCCATGCCGAGATACGCAACCACCGCCGTTCCACGAGCCCGCTGCGCCCCGGTTGAGGCCGATCGCCTCCTCAGTCGAAGGCCTGCGCGCTCTCGAGGGCCGACGTCATGCCCACGGTCCAGGTGAGCGCCTCGACCGCGGCGGTCCGCACGGCATCCTCGGGCATGGCGCACCTCGAGGCGCGCTCGGGTCGCCCGAGCTGGTAGTCGGTGACGTCGGCGACGAGGCGGCCCAGCGGACCATCCCCGTTCAGGATGCCGTCCCGGATGTCCGCATCGAGCGGCAGCGCGTCGAGGATCTTGACGATCGGCATTCCCAGGACGACGTCGAGCGTGGACAGCAGCCCGGCGGTGTACCCGGCGTCGGCCTGGCAACCGGCGCTGGGCGCGAGCAACTCGCTCATCCGGGCCCGCATCAACACGGCAGCGATTCCCTCTTCGGAGGCGCTGCCGTCGTCGGTCAACAGCAGCAGCGCCACCCAACTCTGCAGGCGACGCCACCCGACCAGCACGAGGGCCTGGCGGACCGTGCTCACGGTGCGCTTCATCCCCCCGGGGGCCCCGATGCCCGCCAGCTGGAGCAACTGGTGCGTCATGGCCGGGTCGCTCCGCACGATCTCCTCGATCTCGGAGACGGGGCATTCGGCGTCGAGGAGCCTGGCAGACATCCGCAGTCCGGCCAGTCGCCCGGGGGGAAGGGGCCGCCCCGGCGACACATGCGGCCGCGACAGGACGTAACCCTGGAAGTAGTCGAATCCGAGCGACGCGCACCGTCCGAGCTCCTCGAAGGTGTCCACCTTCTGGGCGATCACCTCGACATGGCAGGCGCGGCAGCGCTCGACGAGCTCGGGCAGGCGATCGGGGGCGACGGCCTCCACGTCGATCTTGACCGTCGATGCCAGTGCGAGGAGATCGTCGACGCCGTCGGTCCACTGGAAGTCGTCGAGAGCCAACGAGTAGCCGCTGTCGAGCAGCCGCCGACACCCCGCCAGGGCCGATCCGTCGCTCACGATGGGCTGGCGGATCTCGACGACGACCTGGTCAGGCGGAACCCGGATCTGCGTCTCCCCGCTGACGATGCCGGGACTGGCGTTGCAGAAGGCCTTCTTCGTCCCGACCAGTGCGCCGATGCCGCCCTCGGCCGTGCCGAGAAGGTCCTCGGGTGTCGGGTGCCCCCCAAAGGGACCGTCGAGCGCGACGCTCGGCGGGTCCACGCTCCGAAACAGCAGCTCGTAGCCCTTGACCGCCAGGTCCCGGTCGAAGATCGGCTGGCGGCCCACCAGCGTTTCGATGACAGCTGTCAACGGTCACCCCTCACGATCGGTGTCACAGTAGCGGGGACGACCGACGATATGGTGGTGCGCGGAGCACGTCGGCACCCATGCACCGGTGTGCCCGTCCCTACGAGTCGGTGGTCGTGCCGTCGATGACCGCGAAGCCACGCAACACGAGCCGGCGCCGCCAACGGGCGCGCCAGGAGCAGTACCGCAGGCGGTTCGGACTGCCCGCCACGGCGGTCCTGCCCCTGTTCGGCCCGATGCCACCGGCACGAGGCTCGGTGCCGTTCACGCCGCAGCGACCCGCCCTCGATCCCATGCCGGTGGCACTGGTGGTCTTCGAGCCCGGCCTGTCGCGGCCCCGCCGGCTCCTGGCGCGGCTCGGCACCAGTCGACTGGTGACGGTGCTTCCGGGCAACCGCCCGGTGAGCCTGAAGGCGCTCGTCTTCGTCGGACTGGGTGCGGTCACCGGCACGATCGCGGCCCAGCCCTTCGATCCCGTGACATACCTGGCGCCCCTGTACGGATTGCTCGTCGGGGGAGTCGGTGCCGGTGCCGGGTGGCGGGCGCTGCGAGGCCGGTGGGCCACGACGATCGGCGTCGACGAATGGCGGGGCGAGCTCGACGCCATCTTGGGGACGCTGCAGAGCGTCGACAGGATCGGCCAGCCGTTCGTTTCGCCACCGGCGCTGCGCACCGCGCTCCATTCGGCACTGTGGCATGCCGCCGACGCCGTCGGCCATCCCGGTGACCGCGACGTGCTGGACACCTTCACCGAGCAGCTCGCGGCGCTCCGGATCGCGACCGGCTCCGCGCTGGCGGAACTGGAGTCCCCGACGATCGAAGCCCGCAAAGCAGTGGTCTCCGACCAGCTCGCCGCAGCCGTCGACCAGCTCTCGCTGATTCCACCGACAGCCCGCCAGGTGCAGGCAGGAGAAGGTCTCACGTAGCACTCGGCGGCGGGGCGACGACGGATGCGGCCACAGCGCCCTACGCGACGAGGGCACTGGTCTCCCGCTGGTGCACCTTGCCCGACGACTTCACCACTGCCGGAAGGGTGAACACGAAGGCGAGGACACGGGCGACGGCAACGTAGAATTCCTGCGGCACGAAGTCATCGATCTCGCAGGCCGCGAAGATCGCCCGGGCGAGCGGTCGGTCCTCCACGATCGGGACACCGTGCTTCGTGGCCTCGGCTCGTATCCTGAGCGCCACCTCGTCGGCGCCCTTGGCGACCACCTGGGGCGAATGGCCCCGACCCGCCTCGTAGCGCAGGGCGACGGCGAAGTGGGTGGGGTTGGTGATGACGACATCGGCACCCGCGACGGCGGCCATCATGCGGGATCGACTGAGGCGCAGCTGCTTGCGCCGGACCTCGCGCTTCACCAGCGGGTCACCCTCGGACTGGCGGCCCTCCTCTTTGACCTCGCGCTTGGACATCTTGAGGCTCTTGTTGTGCCGGCGGCGCTGGATCCCGTAGTCGACCAGGGCGAGGAGCAGGCCGATGATCGCCACGTCACGGACCAGGCCCAACATGGTGGACCCGGCGTACCTCACCACCGGGGTCATGTCGACCGGCTGCGCGCCGACGAGCTTGCTCCCCAGCCCGAACAGGACCTTGTAGGCGATGAGGACGAGCACGGCGATCTTCAGCGCCTGCTTCGCCAGCTGCCACAGCGACTGGGCGGAGAACAGCCGCTTGAGCCCTGCGATCGGGTTGATCCGGTCGAATTTCGGCGCCGCGGCCGAGAGCGAGAAGAGCCCGCCGGTCTGCGCCACGTCCACGAGGACCCCGATGACGGCAATGCACCCGGCGACCGGCAGGACCAGCGCCAGCACATCACCGAGCCCGAACTGCAGGACCTGCAGGGCCCCCTGGGGACTCGGCGACGACGTGACGTCGGCGACACGGGCGAACAGCGCGGTCATCTTGGACTCTCCGGAGCGAAAGAGCATGGGGATGAGCATGGTGGCGGCGAGGGCGACGACCCAGCTCGACACCTCCCGCGACGTCGCGACCTGGCCCTTCTTCCTCGCTTTGCGCTTCCGCTTCGCAGTTGGCTTCTCCGTCTTGTCGTCGTGCTTTCCCATCGGTCACCTCCCCCCGAGGAGGGCGCCGGCGTCCTGCAGCGCGCGCGAGACCAGGTTGCCGAGGTAGCCAGGGAGGACCTTGATGCCGATGGCCACGAAGAGGAAGGACATCAGGGCCTGGATAGGGAAGCCGAGGATCCACACGTTCATCTGGGGGGCGGCCTTCGCCAGCATGGCCAGGCTTACCTGCGTGGCGAACAGCACGACGATGAGTGGCGCGGCGATCTCGAGGGTAGCGGTGAAGAACGTCGCCAGGTCGGCGGTCAGCACGTTCGAGGCGGTGGCCGACGACGACAGGGTCAGGCCGGCGGCGTCGAACGAGGTCTCGAAGCCACGGACGAGGAGCAATTCACCGTTGGACACGAACAGCAGCACCATGGCGACCTGCTCGTAGAACTGCCCGATGATCGGGGTCTGGTTCTCCGAGAGCGGGTCCAACGAGGGTGGCGGGTTCACCCCCCCGAACTGGTCCACCAGGCCACCGGCGGCGGAGACCGCCGACAGCAGGACCCGCACGGCGAGTCCCAACGCCGCGCCGGTGAAGATCTGCAGGACGATCGCCCCGATGAGCCCCGCCGTGTCGGAGGGGAGATGAGTGTGCGCCACCTGGGGGGCGGCCAGGAGCCCGAGCCCGCCGGCGATGCCGACGAGGGCCATCCGCGGGACCACCTGGAGGTTCGAGAACGGGGGGACGACGACGAGCCAGGCGAGCGCCCGGATGAACGCCAGGAAGAAGGCCAGCAGCCATATCGGGTCCACGTTCAGGTTCACGAGGCACCCTCGCCACTCAATTGCCGAGCAGGCTGGAAACCTGGCCGAACAGCTGTTGGACGTACGCGGTGAACTGCCCCAGCATCCAGTGGCCGGCGATCAGCAGGACGAGTGCGATGCCCGCCAGCTTGGGAACGAACGTGAGCGTGACTTCCTGGATCTGGGTCACGGACTGGAACAACGAGACGACCAGACCGATGACGAGGCTTGTGAGCAGGATGGGCAGCGCCAGCTCCGCCGTCATCGTCATCGCGCCGGCGGCGATGTCCATCAGCCGTGCTTCGTTCATTGGAAGCTCGCGACCAGGGAATGGGTGATCAGGACCCAGCCGTCCACCATGACGAACAGGAGCAGCTTGAACGGGAGAGACACGAGGGTAGGTGGAAGCATGACCACACCCATCGACATCAGGGTCGAGGAGACCACAAGGTCGATGATCAGGAACGGTATGAAGATCACGAACCCGATGATGAAGCCACTCTTCAGCTCGGACAGCAAGAACGCCGGGATGATCGCCCCGATGGACGCGTCCTGCGGTTTGGTTGGGTGCTCCTTGTCGACTGCGGTGGTGAGGGCGAGCTCCTCGGCCCCGGTCTGCTTGAGCATCCACGTCTTGAGCGGCCCCTGGGCGGCGTCGTAGGCCTGCGTGACGGTCTTCTGACCGTGAAGGTACGGCTGCAGCGCGTCGTGGTTCATCTGGTTCAGGGTCGGGGCCATGATGAACAGGCTGAAGATGAGGGCCAGGCCGGCGATGACCTGGTTGGGTGGGATCGACTGCAGGCCGAGTGCCTGGCGGGTCAACCCGAACACGATCACGATCCGGGTGAAGCCGGTCAGCAGGATCAACAGCGACGGCGCCACGGCGAGCAGCGTGAGGCCGATGATGATCATGATGCTCGACGACGGCTTGTGCAAGCTGTTGCCGAGGTTGATGTTGATCGACGAGCCCGCCGCCAGGAGCGACATCATCGTGCTTCCCACCGCGAGGTGACACGCGTGCCCCCGCGGGCCCGTGTCGAATCTGTCGGCTGGTCCATGACGGTCACCTGGCGCGGCGTACGATGACGGGGCTGACTACGCCCGGCGCACGGTCTTGGCGCGCATCTGCTCGATTGCCGACTTCCACACGGGGCCCTGGCTGTCGTCGGGGGAGGCCGACCCCTCCCCGCCGGGGAGGAGCTGCAGGTCTCCGACAGCGAGGTCCTGCGACCCGGTGGTCGCAGTCCCGCCGGCGTCGAGCTGTCCGAGGAGGGTGACCTGGCGCTGCGTCACGCCCAGGAGGAACGTGCGCTTCTCGGCCGTCACCAACGCCACCTGGACACCCTTGCCGAGACTCTGGCGGCCGACGACGGCGACAGCACCGTGGCGCCGGCCGGCACCGAGCGCCCGCCCGCCTTTCCCCTGCACGAGTCGGGACGCCACCTTGATCAACGCGATGATGACGACCAGTCCGATGACCATCTGCACCAGCAGCGACGATGCCGAGACGCTCTGGGCCGTCGTCGTGCCATGGCCGGTGGTGACCGACGCGTGATGTGTGGCCGCCCACACCTCTGCGGAGTAGCGCATGCCGTCAGGCTCCGCGCGATCCGTCGTCGCCACCGGCGATCGCGGTGATCCGCACGCCGAGCTCTTCGTCGACGACGACGACCTCGCCGTGGGCCAACAGTGTGCTGTTGACGAAGATGTCGACGGGAGACCCGACGTGACGATCCAACTCCACCACGCTCCCGGGACGAAGGCTCAGGAGCTCCTTCATCAGCAGCCGGGTGCGACCCAGCTCGACGGTCACGGCCAGTTCGACGTTGCTGAGGGTCTCCAGGGGCCGCATCACGCCGGGCCCGGCAGGGGTCGCCGATTCGACGGTACCCGGCTCGGGGATGTCGGCCTCGACGACCGCTTCGGCGACCACGCTGACGTTGGTGTTCTCGTCGCTCATGTTTCCTCCAGTTCCTAGGGCTCGACGACCATGCAGGCAACGGCATTGCCCCGGCTCGTCGGGACCGCCTCGCAGTAGCGGGCGTCCCCGACGCTGAGCACGATGGGCATGGACCGGGCGCGGTGCAACCGGACCACGTCACCAGGGACGAGGCTCAACAGCTCCTCCGGCGACAACCACACTTCGGGCCAGTGCACACGCACTTCCAGATTCGTGTCGAGGAGCCGGTCGCGCAGGCGCCGAGGGGCGGTCCCGACCTCTTCGGCGACCTCGACCTTGTCGAATCGCTCGATCGCATCGAGGATCGGCAGCAGGACGACCAGCGGGACGCAGATGCTGGCGGCCTGCGAGACCACCTCGTTGAGCTCGACGTTGAGGCCCACCAGCAGGCACATCTCACTGGGGGTGGACCCGGGGAGGAACATGCCGCTCGACACCGATGAGATCGCCCCGATGCTGATCTCCATGGCGGGCGCGAACGCACGGGGCAGTTCCGCCAGGACGCCGTGGGCGATCTGGGTCACGAGACGCTGTTCGATCTCGGTGAGGGACCGTTCGGGCGTCGCGCCGGTACCGGACCCTCCGAGGCGGATCTCCACGAGGGCCATGGACAAGGCAAGGGGCAGATGGAGGACGATGCGACCACCGGTCGGGACGACCGAGGCACCCGTGAGGAACGTCGGCTCCGGGAGACTGCTCACGTACTCGTCCCAGCGCTGCTGCTCGAGCTCGCCGATCTCGACCTTCACGGGCGTCTGCAGCGAGCTGGTCAGCGATCCCGCCATGCGATGGGTCAGGACCTCGAGGATCGGCTGGAGAAGTCGCAGGCGAGCCCGCTCGAGCGCATCTCGGCGCTGGAAGTCGTACGGGTGGACCTGTCGTTCGGTATCCGTCAGCGTCACCAGTGCCACCAGGGGTCTCGGGCCGATCCGTGGCCGAAGGTCTGCGCGCCGTCCTGGCAGCGACTAGGTCATCGACGGAGCCTTTGGCCGGCTTGAGTGATTGGCCTGCTCAAAGTGCTGAACTCCACTGTGCGAGGTCGGACCGCCGAACGCCGACCACGATCCGTGTGAATCAGCCCCTGCCGGCAGCATCGATGTGCCGGCAGGGGCGGAGTCACTACTGCATCTGCACCAAGGCCTGCAGCGCCGCCGAGGTCGTGCTCACGACCTTGGTGTCGGCCTGGTAGGCCTCCTGCGCCTGGATCATGTCCGTCAATTCGGTGGCGAGGTCGACGTTCGACCCCTCGAGCGCACCACCGAGGAACGTGCCGCGGCCACCCGTTCCGGACGTGCCGATCGCCGGTGGACCCGAGTTCGCCGACGCCGAGTAGTTCAGATTCCCGTTGTCGATGAGACCGGTGGGGTTGGAGAACGTCGCCAGTGCGAGCTGGGCGATCGGCTCGGTGAGCCCGTTCGAGAAAGCACCCCTGATGATGCCGTCGCCGCCGATCGTGAAGCTCCCCAGGGTGCCCGCCGCATTACCGTTCTGCGAGACCAGCTGCGCCGTCTGCTCACCACCGAACTGCGTCACCGCGGTGCTGGAGCCGGGAGTCGGGAAGCCGACGGTCCACGTGTCCCCGGCCGGGAAGGTGAAGCCGGGGGGCATCGTCGTGACCGGCAGGGTGAATGACCCGTCCGAGTTGGCCGAGACGCCGCTGATGCCGGCGATCTCGCCCGTCGTGGGGCTGAAGGTGATCGTCGGCGCCGTTGTCCACAAGGTGGAGGTCCCGGCACCGTTCGGCACGGTGCCCTGTACCGTCCACTCGTTCGCCGTGTTGGCGACCGCGCTGAAGGTCAGGGTGACCGGCACGGTGTTGCCGAGCGAATCGAAGCCGTTCAGCGTGGTGGTGACCGTTGGCGGTGTGCCGTTTCCGCTCCAGGCCGGCAGGTTGCCGCCCATGGTGAAGCTGGTGGTCGCCTGCGCGCTCATCACCTGGCCGCTCGGGATCTTCACGGTTCCGGTCGGGGCGTTGGTGTCGATGACGCCCTGACCATTTGCCTGCCAGCCCTGGATCAGCGCGCCCGTGGGCGTTGCCAGGTCACCGTTGGCATCGAGGGTGAGGTTGCCTGCGCGCGTGTAGTACTGCTGGCCCTGCTGCGCGGCGATCAGGAACCCGGCACCCTGGATAGCCACATCGGTGGGCTGGTTCGTCTGCTGGATGGCGCCCTGGGACTGGTCGTTGGTGACTGCCCCGACCCGGACGCCGGCACCGACCGCGATGGGGTCGACACCGGCGCTCTGCCCGGCCGTGGGAGCCGAAGCGCCGGCGATCTGCTCGGCCAGGAGGTCGGTGAAGACCGGGTTCTCGGCCTTGTAGCCGGTCGTGTCGGAGTTGGCGATGTTGTTGCCGATGACGTTGAGATAGGTCTGGTTCGCCTCGATTCCCGACACGGCGGCGATGAGTGACTGCTCCATTGGTCTGTCCTTTCTCGTGAATTGATGACTACAACGTGGGCTGGCCGGGCGAACCGGGCTGGCCGGGCGAACCGGGCTGGCTGGGCGAACCGGGCTGGCCGGGCGAACCGGGCTGGCCGGGCGAACCGGGCTGGCCGGGCGAGGTGGACTTGGCGGGTTCGGTGACCGAGGTCACAGCGGTGAGCGCCAGATTCTCCGACGGCCCGTTCCCGTTCTGCACCTCGAGCGTCGGGGCTCCCGACGAGCTCAGCAACACACCGGTGACCTGACCGGTGAGTGGTGCGCCGCCCGCCCCTGAGCCGGTGACGGTGAGGCCGATCATGGAATCGGCCGCGACCGTCTGCTCCTCGGCCGACAACGACGTCTGCGACTGCACCGCCGTGAGCTGGGCGATCTCGGTCATGAACTGCGTCGGGTCAGCGGGGTTCGTGGGGTTCTGGTTCTTCAGCTGCGCCACGAGCAACTCGAGGAACGTCTGGGAATTGTCCAACTGGTTCAGGCCGCTCGATCCGGACGCGCCGGCTGTCGCGGTGCCGGCGTTGGGCGCGCCGGTGGATCCCGAAATGGGGGGCATCATGGTCATCGTCTCGCTCCGTTTCTCCGGGTTGCAGTCCTCATAGGTGAAGATCCACGTGTCCGGCTCCGAGTACCGGTGGGGCGATCGGGGCGGCGGTCGGATCGTCGGCGCCGTCGTGTGTGCCGGGGCCCGACGCGGTGCGGGCCGCGTCCCCGGGGAGAGCCCGCCGTCCCTGCCGGTCACCGTCGGAGAGCAGGACGGTGGCCGACGAGCCATCTCCGCCGAGCTCGTGCTTCAGGAGTGGGAGTGCCTGACGCAGGGCGTCGCGCGTCTCGGCGTTGTCGGTGCCGAGCCGCACCACGATCTCCTGGGAGCTGACGGTGATCGTCGCCTTGACCGTGCCGAGACCTTCGGGTTGGAGCCCGATGGTGACCTCGTGGGTGCCGTCCGCGGATGAGCGCAGGGGTGCGAGCACCGTGACCACCTGCTGCACGGGCGTCGGCGGCTGGGGTGCGGGCGCACCGCCGTTCGCCGGGGTGGCGCCGGGCGCGAATGTGCTCGGACCAGGTGCCGGGGTCCCCCCCGCCGCAACAGTCACGGCTGATACGCCGGGCTGTCCTGGGGGCGCCGAACCGCCGGTGCCACCGGTGTCGCCCGTCCCGTCGGCACCGGAGAATGACGCTCCGACCGCAGCGCGCGTCGCCGTGTCCCTGGCCGACGCATCACCGCGATCGGCGGACGACGGGTGCGACGACCCCGAGCCCGCACGGGAGCCGGACGTGCCGTCGGCCTGGGCCGGTTGGGCGCCGTCGGTTCCCGTGCCCGGCGCCGGGGGGGAGTGCGCGCCGGAAGGGCTCGGGGGGGTGGCGGTCGTGCCGGGACCGGGGGGGTGGTCCGCAGCCGCCGTCGTCGCAGGACTCGATGTCGCGCCCGGGGCCGTCGTCACCGGGACCGTCGCCGCGCCGGGGCTCGGCGCCGTCGAGGTCGGGGTCGGGGTCGAGCTCGGGGTCGGCGTCGGGGTCGGGGTCGGGGTCGGGGTCGGCGCCGGCGTCACGACCGATGCCTGCGGCGTCGCGGTGGCGACCGCCGAGGACGCTGACACGGCGCCGGTGCTATCGACGGCCTGCACGACGTAGCTGTAGGTCACGCCGTCGGCCAGGCCGGTGTCCGTGAAGCTCGTGGCGCTGGTCGTCGTGACGAGCGCGCCGTTGCGATAGAGGCGGTAGCCGGAGATCGGCGCGCCACCGCTCGAGGCGCCCCAGGACAGCGACACCTGCGCATCGCCCGCCACGGCCGCGAAGCCATTGGGGGTCGAGGGCGGCAGGGCGCCGTTGCCCGGCACGTTGACCGTCCACGGCACGCTGACCGTCTGGCCGCGCACGCCGAAGGCGACGGCGTGCACGGCGAAGGTGTGCGTGCCGTTGCCGAGACCGCTGTACTTGATGGGCGAGGAGCAGCGGATGACCGAGCCGCCGTCGAGCGCGCAGTAGATCGCGGGCGCGGTGCGGTTGACCGTGAAGCTGAAGGTCGCGACCGAGGTCGCGGCGGAGCTACCGGCGGCGGGGCCGCCGGTCAGCGTGACGGTCGGCGGCAGGATGGCCTGCGAGGTCTGCGCGTGGCGCAGGCGCCGCGCGCGGCAGACGGTGCTGCGCTGACGGTTGTGCAGCGTGCTGCAGCGGAGCGCATGGACGACGCCATGGCGCGCCGCTGTGGCACGGGCCGCGTGATGAGCGGAGGTCGGGGCCGCGGCGGCGACGGCGGGCAGCGCGGCGAGCGCGAGCAGGGCGAGGACGTTGGTACAGACGGCGCGAAACGTCGGAGTTGACGATTCGCGCTGCCGCGGGCCGGGGATTCGGGCGAGCACGAGAGTCTCCTTGACTGCCTGTGAGAGGCGTTTGCTGTGACCTCTGCATCGGCCCGAGTCCCGGCTCCCTGCGCGCTGGGGTGCGATGTGGACGAACGTTGCGGCCCGCCGGCGATCTCCCCGCCAAGCGTCCATTCGAGCCTGGACGCGGTCACCGTGGACTGGACGGCAACTGGCCGCGTGGGGGGCGCGCGAGCGCCCCGAGGTGCGCTACGCCGGGCTCTGCGCCGTGGTCGGCAGCGCGGCCGCGGCGTAGGCGTCGACCGCGTCGAGTGTCTCGGCGGCCAGGAGCGCGCGCGCCAACGATTCGAGCTGGTCGCGATGCTCGGTCAGGAGCGCCGTCACGTGCCGGTGCGCATCCTCGACGATCCGGCGCACCTCGTCATCGACGAGCTGCTGGGTCGCCTGGGAGGTCTCGCTGGCGCCGGGCAGCAGGAGCCCGTCGGACTCCGACGGGAGCACCGCCAGCGGTCCGATCGCCTCGCTCATGCCCCAGCGCCCGACCATCTGGCGGGCGATCGCGGTGAGCTGCTGGATGTCTGACTCCGCGCCGGTGGTGATCGTGCCGTAGACGATCTCCTCGGCGACCCGCCCGCCGAGCGCGACGTCGATCTTGCCCGCCAGGTCCTCGCGCGAATAGGAGACCCGATCGGTGTCGGGGGTGGACAGGGTCACGCCGAGCGCCATGCCCCGCGGGATGATCGAGACCTTGCGCACCGGGTCGGCGCCGGGGGTGAGCATGCCGACCAGCGCGTGCCCGGACTCGTGGTAGGCGGTGCGCTCGCGATCGGCCGCGGAGAGGAGGATGCCCCGCGGCGCGCCGAGCATGATCTTCTCCAGCGAGTCGGTGAAGTCGGCGAACTGGACCTGGTCGTGGCCGCGGCGGGCGGCGAGCAGCGCGGCCTCGTTGGCGAGGTTGGCGAGGTCGGCGCCGACCATTCCCGGCGTGCTCGCGGCGATCGCTTCGAGATCGACGTCGGAACCGAGCGGGATCCCCTGCGTGTGAACCCGCAGGATCGCTGCGCGCCCGCTGCGATCCGGAGGTTGGACGGCGACGCGGCGGTCAAAGCGGCCGGGTCGCAGCAGGGCGGAGTCGAGCACGTCGAGGCGGTTCGTCGCGGCG
>DATKSK010000055.1 GCA_035531755.1 Acidimicrobiales bacterium
GTCCGGGCGCTCGCCGCCGCAGGACCATCTATCCCGGCCATCGAAGCCGTCGGCTACGAAGCCTTCTGCGATGCGTTGGGCGAGGTGATCGAGCCCTTGCACGTCGACGGTCTGGGGATCCGCATCTCCTCCGAGTTCGGAAGAATCACTGCCGACATTACCGAGGGCTCACCGGCGGCATAGGGCCGGCCCGGCCTCTGGCCGGGGTGCGCCTCCGGCCTTTGAGTGCGGTCCAATGGCACCCATCTTTCCGCCCCTGATCCGGGCCACCGAATCGAGCGAGCCGATCCAGCGGTTCGCTCCGGTCGCGCGCTCCTGTATCGTTCTCTCGACGTGCTGACGAAGGAGGGTCGATGCCAGTCCTGATGATCGGTGAAGTGCCGACGATGACCGAGGAGATCTACGCCGGGATGATTGGCCAACTCAGGCCCCTCATCCAAGCCTCCAAAGGTTTCATCTCCCATGCCGGCGGACCAAGCCCGGCCGGCGGTTGGCGGGTCGTGGAGCTCTGGGAGTCTGAGGAAGACGGTCAAGCCTGGTTCAACGAGAACGTCAAGCTCCACCTCCCGCCCGGCGTTGACCCTGACCGGACGTACTACCCCCTCCACAGCGCCTTCACCAAATAGCCGCATTAGGCAGGTGGCGCTGCGGATTCGTTCGAGGCTGCCTCCTTCCCCGGAGGTGAGGATCGAGGCCCTGATCCCAACCGGTGAGGTAGGCCGCGGGCTGGTCGTGCGTTGACCGGCGTCAGGCGCTGGGCATTCCGCTTTCTCGCCCATCTCGGCCGGTCCCGGTCCCGCTTCGCCAGCGGCCCCCTGTCGAACCGTGCGTGCGGTTCTCCCGCACACGGCTCCCCGACACCGTGCACCGCACTGCATGCGCCGTCACCCGCCGCACCGTCCCGGTGAGGCGATACACCCCGAGGCCGGACAACCATTCCAAGTCGAAGCGGTTGCCCCTGGCCCAGTTCCGATGCGACAGCCCGTGCTTGTTGCTGGCCAGTCGGGCCAGCCGCATGTGGACGCAGCTGTCGACGGTGGTGAACTTCCGGGAGGAGTTCCCCGCCCGGAAGTAGTTGCCCCAGCCCCGAAGCACGGGATTGATGAGCTCAGCTTGTCGCTCGGTTACACCATGTCGACCTCCTCGTCTTCATGGCGCCCAAGCTGCTGGACGCACCCCGGCATTGCCGGGGGTATCTCGGGCTGCCGGGAGGCCGGGGCAGTCCCGCGCGCTCAGGATCGCACAGAGCCGAGATTACCGGATGGAGTGGCCCCGATCCGAGGTGCGCGCCTCTGCACTTCCAGCCCGGTCAAGACGAAATACACCCGGGCGTCGATATTGCGCGGGTCAGTACCGAATCCACGAAGTGCACCCCGTCGAGCCGGAGGCCGCGTCTCCCGGCGATCTCACTGCGCCGGGTGCATCCACTGTGTCTCTGGTGCGCCTCGGTCGGGGAAGCGACTGTCCCGGGGGGCGGGGGTCCTGGGGACTGTTCCATGCCCGACCGAGGCGCAAGACAGAGTCTGGGTCACTGTGCTGTGGATCGACTGGGCGAGGGTGTTGAGTTGCTGTGGTGCCCCTCGGCAACGAGCGCGCCGTCTCGGCTGGCTCGGCAGATCATCGCACGTTGAACCTGCCGAACAGCTGGGAGAGTCAGCCCAACCTCGCCCGGTGCCCTGTAAGCCAGATTCGGAACTCCTCGGTGCCTATCCAGCCGAATTGCCGTTCTTGATCGCTCGGCACTTCGACGGAAGTGTATTCGAGCTTCTCCTGCACCTCGGAGAGAAGATCGAAATCAGCTTGGCTGATCGCTCCATCCGGCAGCTGAGCGAACTCCACGTACCAGTTGGGATACATGGCTTCGAAGTCAGCTCGGCCTTGGAGGTAGTCGTCGAGACCTTGCAGGAGGTGCCGTCGGACGGACCGATCTTCTGGCTCTACGGGATCCGACACAGTTGTTGTCGCTTGTTGATGATGCCCAGTTCGAAGTCGTGAAAGCCGAACGAAGTCGCGGAGTTAGTGGACAAGGTCTTCCACGACCAGACCGTCGCGCAGCTTGAGGTGGCGGGTGGCGTGCTGTGCCACCTCCGGGTCGTGCGTCGCGATGATGACGGTCACCCCATCTCGTCGTTGGAGTTCGACGAGCAAGGAGAGAACCTCGCCGGCACTCCCGGTATCGAGATTTCCGGTCGGCTCGTCGGCGACGATCACCTCGGGGCGATTGGCCAGTGCTCGGGCTATGGCGACACGCTGCTGTTCGCCGCCGGACAGCCGTGACGGCAAGTGATCGAGGCGATGGCCGAGCCCAACGCGACCGAGAAGCTCCGAGGCGCGCTGGTCGCGTTCTGCTCGCGACACGTGCTGGGGAGCCATCGCCAGTGTCACGTTCTCCAAGGCGCTCAGTGTCGGGATCAGATTGAACTGCTGGAAGACGAATCCGATTCGCTTGCTCCGGATCGAAGTGAGGACGTCGTCCCCGGCCGAACCGAGCTGTTGCTCGTCCATCTGGATCGTTCCCGCGGTGGGCGTGTCGAGCGCACCCAGGAGCTGCAACAGGGTGCTCTTGCCCGAGCCGCTTGGTCCCTCGAGACAGAGGAACTCGCCGGCACCGATATCGAGGTCGATGCCCCGCAGGGCCACAACCTCGCTCGCGCCCTTGAGATAGCGGCGCTCGACGCCTCGTAGGCTGTAGAGCGGTTGGGCGGCTGGCGCGATCGACACGGATTCGCTCATGTGAGCTCCTTCTCCTGCGTTGGCTGCGGGGTCACTGACCGGCAGGCTCGGGCCGTCATCCGAGGTCTCGCAGGGCCGAGGCCGGAGCCAGACGCGCCGCTCGAAGGGCGCCGGCCAACCCCGCCACGAGCCCGCCCAAGATGGCGATGACTGCGGCCACGATCACCGTAAGTGCCGAGATCGAGGTGTGGAGCTTCACCGTCTTGCCCAGCGTGCTGGCGGCAGCCGCCGTGGCGTGCACGAGGTTGCTGGCCGACGAGGCGCCGACCACAGCCCCGGTCGTGCTGTAAGCCAGAGTGGGCCCGAAGGCGTCGACCGCCGCGCATACCCCGAGGCCGACGAGTACGCCGAGGGCGGCGCCGACGACCCCGATGCCGAGCATCTCCGCCAGGATCTGGTTCACGACACGGCTTCGCGACCATCCGATGGCCCGCAGTGTGCCGATTTCACGGACGCGCTTGGCGATGCTCGACAATGTCAGCAAGGCGGCGATCAGCAGGGCGGCGATGAGGATGATGATCCCGAGGGCGACGCCGAGGTCCGACGCCAGCTTCTTGGCATTGGAAAGGCTGCCGGTCACCTGGCCCGCCAGCTGCTTGGAGGTGAGCACGGTGGCGCCGGGGAGTGCCTTTTTGATGGAGGCGGCGACGGCGTCGACGTCGGAGGACTTGGTCACCTTGACCAGCACCTCGTTGATGCGATTGGCCTGCGAGGAGTTCGCCTGCAGCGTGGCCAGGTCGAAGTAGATGTCCGAGACGTCCCCGGTGAGGGTGGGGTTCACGAGCCCCGCGACCTTGTAGACCGTCTTGTCGATGGTGAGGGACTGGCCCACCTTGATGCCGTTGGTGCTGGCGTAGGCCGTGCTCACCAGGATCTCGTCGGCCGGGGTGGAGGTGAACCACGTGCCCGACACGAGCTGGGCTTTGGTGATCAGGCCCGAGTTCGAGTTCGACGGGCTGACACCTGCCACCGTGTACCCCTTGGTCTGGGTGTCGGTCGACGGCGGGTTGAGCACCCGAGTGATGGTCTGCTCGGGCACGACCACCTGGGCCTCGTACTGCTGGAAGCGCGCCGGCAGGCACGTGGTGAACGCCGCTCCGAACCGCTGGTCGAGGCCGCCCCCGCCCCCGCCGCCGGCGGGAGTGGTGGTGCTGGGGGCGCCTGGCGTCGTGCTGCTCGTGGACGTCGGTGGGCCGGTGAAGGCGCCACTGCTCTGGAGGCACGCCCGGACTGATGCCTGCTCGGCAGCGGTCAACGGTGCTGGCCGTTGGACCGAGGTGATCGTCTGGCCGCCGGTGGTCACTGTGTCGGTGACCTGGGGGACGGTGCCCGATTCGTGGAGTGCCTGAAGAGACAGGCCCGGCACCGCCGATTGCACGCCCTTGATCTTCGCGACGTCGGTCAGAGCCGACTGGGGAAAGGTGATGAGGGTGCCGGTCACGAAGAAGTCGTAGGTGAACTGCGTGCCGGCCGGCCCGAGTTTCGACAGGTCGGTGATGATCGAGGAGTTGTTGTTGGCCAGCGCCGTCCGGTCCGACGCATTGGCACCGGCATTGCCTGCGCCGGCAAAGAATCCGCCACCACCTCCGCCTCCGCCTCCGCCTCCTGGGCCACCCCCGCCGAAGCCACTAGGTGCCGTGGTCGTGGTGGTGGAGTTGGCCGCAGAGGCGGACGTGCTCGCCACGCCCACTGTCCGCTCCACCACGATGTCGGTGCCGACCGAGGAAAGAGGGGAGAGCACCTTGTTCTGGGCGTCGGAGAGGCCGTTGGAGACTCCAACGATGCCCATTACCAGGCCCACCCCAGCGGCCAGCCCCAGGGCGGTGACGAGCGTGCGGCTCCAGCGTCGTCGTAGTTCATGCCAGACGTAGCGCATCGAGACCATTGATTTGAGATCCCCTTTTGTCGTTCGGCCGCGCCAGAAAGCGCACCGCATGATGGACCGGGCCTACTGTGAGAAGGCTGTGAAGATGCCTTGCGGGCTCTGTACGCCACATCGGTGAGTCGCCGCCTCGGCCCGGCATAGCGACGCACCCAACAGCCAGCACCACCACAGTCGAGCGTCGACGCATCGAGTGAACATCCCGTGCGGTTCGATCCGACTCGTCCCAGATCACAGTCTTCTCACAGGGTGGTCGGGAAGCATCGCATCGATCGCCTCTGCGACGATGGGCGACCCGACCAGGAGCACAGATCGATGCACAGCCGCTCTCCCGACAATGCCCGCCCCCCCGTCTCCACAAGGCTGGTGATCGCCCTTCTGGGCGCGGGCGCCCTGGTGCTCGGAGCATGCAGCTCGAGCGCAACCTCTTCGACATCTCCGGCAGCGGCCAACACGCCTGCACCCCAAGGGCGTCCCCTGGCATCCGGGTCGGTTTCATCCGTGAGCTCGTCGTCCATGGTGGTCCAGAACGCGCGAACCGGCAGCTCGGTCACTGTCGACTGGTCGTCATCCACCACGTTCAGCAAGACGGTGACGGCGACCGCATCCGATCTCGCGGTTGGGGACTGTGCCCAGGTGCTCGGCTCCTCCACTTCGTCCGGCCCTGCTGTCGCGCGCACGGTGTCCATCTCGACACCCACGTCGGCGGCCGGGTGCACGCGCCCGAGTGGCCTCTCCGGCAGGCCGTTCGGCGGGGATGGGGGCCGTGGGTTCGGTGGTGGCGCGCTGCCCTTCACCAGCGTCTTCGGAAGAGTGACCTCGGTCGGGAGCGGGGCCTTGACCGTGAAGGGCGCGTCGTCGTCACGATCGGCCGCCGCTACCTTCAGCTTCAACTCGACCACGACATTCACGAAGGCCCAATCGGCGAAGGCGTCGTCGGTTTCCAGCGGCCAGTGCGCGACTGCCTTCGGCTCCTCATCGTCATCGGGCGCGGTCGCCGCCTCCACGATCACGCTTCGACCCGCAGGACCCAACGGCTGTTCGAGGTTCGGAGGCGGCGAGTTCGGAGGCGGAGCGTCGCAGGCATGATCGCTCATGGCGATGGGGACCCGCACCTCGTAACCACCCAAAGCGCGCTTGGAGACGCTCGGTATCGCTGATGGCGCGCATATGGCCCCAAGTAGACGGCTCGACATTGCCGGCTTGTTCCCCCTCGGGACCGAGGCCGACCGGGCGAGCCCCACAGGCAGGATCATCCTCGGCTGTTGCTTCTGATCGGGTCGCGTCCGGATTGGTAGCGCACCACGTAGTGCGCGGAGGCCCACAAGATGCTTACAGCATGAGAAGCGACCCTGCACCCGTGACACCCGAAACCAGCGCGGATGACGTCAGAGGTCACCACCTCCATCGGCCTGATGAAGCGTTTCGGCGAGAGGCTCGCTACCGATGGCGTCGACTTGCACGGACCCACCGGGATCGGCTCCTACTTCGTCGGCTCCAATGGGGCCGGGAAGACGACCACCGTGCGGATGCTGCTCGGTCTTATCCGCCCAAACTTCCGCTCGGCCTACTCGGTCTCTACGCGGTCAGAGATGTGACCGCCTGACGTGGGAGCGCGAGGTCTGCGCCGACGACGACCCACGCGCGCGCGGCTGCTCGAGGTTCTCCTGACCCTCGTCGTCGCCGCCACCGGCGCCGGGACGTTGGCACTCGCCGTGCAGCACGTGGTGCGCGTCCCGAGAACCAGATCTTCGAGTACGTCCTCGACTGGTAAGCCCATCGACCAGGCGGCCTTCGCTACCGGAGCTTGTGTGGCCTTCGGGCCCACCGCCGGTGATCGCCACGAGACGGTATTCCTCGATGCCGGCCATGGCGGCATCGACCCTGGCGGTGTGGGTTCGACACAGAGTGGGAAGGCCATCTACGAAGCTGACGTGACCCTTCCCGTCGAGCTCGACGCGATGGCCCTTCTTCGTGCCAAGGGATTTCGTGTCGTCGTCTCACGCACGAGCGACACCACGGTCCTACGGCTAGGTCCCACCGATGTGGCCAACGGCGCTCTCTCGCTCGAAGGAGCACACGACGACGTTGTTGCCCGCGATGTGTGCGCCAACGAGGCTAAGGCGAGCGTCTTGGTCGGGATCTACTTCGACGCCGGTGGCTCCCCGCAGAATGCTGGGAGCCTCACTGCCTACGACGCCGATCGTTCGTTCTCGGCAGCGAACCTGACGCTAGCTGGAGACGTAGAGACCGATGTGGTAGCGGCTATGAACGCTCAGGGCTGGGACATCCCGAACGACGGCGCGGTACCCGATACCACACTCGGGTCCTACGTCGGGGACCCGACAGCCGGCGGGATTGCCGGGGAGGCCGCCACCTACGGTCACCTCCTCGTTATCGGACCGGCCATGACGGGCTACTTCTCCACGCCGAGCGAGATGCCGGGTGCGGTGATCGAACCGCTCTTCCTCACAGATCCGTTCGAGGGCACGCTCGCCGCCAGCGCGCATGGCCAGATGGTGATCGCTCAGGGAGTTGCGGCGGCCATCGAGCAGTTCCTCGGGCGACCACCGGCCTCGGGAAACTGACCCATCCTGAGGCGACCGCACCCTGCTGCAGATATTTGCGGTAGTGCGAGCACTCGTGAGCGCCGGGAGGGTGCGCGCAAGCGCCGGGAGTGCTCGGGTGCTGACCCAGTTCGAAGGAACCCAGCCGAGCAGGATCGCTTCCGCCGGGGATCACCGGTCAGGTCGACCGCGGGCGAGGGAGCGCGCCCACGGAGATGTATCGGGTGATTGGTCAGTCCGGCTTCTGAGCCAGCTGGTAAGAGAACCGCACATCCTGTTCCAATCTTCCATTCGGGTGACAGCGAAGGATCCGGTCCGAGAGGTCATTCTCGAACGAATGTGCGAGGTCACCCAACGCCTGGCGACTGAGGATGGAGGTTGAGTAGAGATACCCCGTCAGGGTCTCGATCGTCCAGACGTGCCGCACTGCAAAGTCATGGCTCCCCTCATAGTTGAAACCTACGCGGCTCAGAACCTGTTCGTGGGGGTCGCGTGCCATCGCCTCTTCCCAGTCCGCTGGTAGCCGGTCGCCTGTGCGACCGAGCCAGTCAACCATGACGGCGCGCAGGACCTCTTGCCAGTCGCTGGCTCCCTCGGACGGATTCCCGCCCCACAGCAGGGCCACGTACCCGCCAGATCGGAGCCAGGAGAGCGCACGCTCTGCTACGCGCTGGCGTCGGAGTCGGTGGAACGCGTTGCCGATCGCGACCATGTCGAACGGACCAGGTACATCCGCTTCCTCGGCAGTGCCGACCTGCCATCTGATGTGCGCGAGCCGTAAGGCTTCGGCCTTCGCCTGGCCGAAGGCGACGGATCCTGGCTCCTGGTCGAGCGCCGTGATCTCATCGAACTCGGCGCACAGGGCGAAGGCGATCTGCCCCGTGCCACAGGCCAAGTCGAGAAGCCGTCCGGTGCCCGTCAGACGAGCCCGGGACCGCAAGTCATCGACCAGCGACGGCGGATACGGCAGGCGAAAGCTGTCGTAGTCGCGAGCCGTCCCTTGGTACAGGTCCGTTCGAAAGGAGGGGTCCTCGCTCATCTGACGATCATGACGCGAAACCCCCTAGAAGGTGGAGACTCGGAGTGTGTCGCACATGCTTCATCTGTGGGTGAGCTCGGCCACCTCGGAGGGCCTGATCAGGGCCATCCGACCGGGATCACTCCACGCCGACGGATGGCTCGGCCCCGGGCCGGGTACGCGCCCACGGCACGAACCGCCCCGGACGGATCGATACATGACACACACGGGATCCCGATCATGCGTGCCCGGTACTGCTGTCCCCAGGGGCCGGGAACCGACTCAAGATCGGCCCCTTCTGGTCGATTGGTGCCCAAGCTGCGAAGCGCTCGCGCTGTCGGCGTACGACATCATGATGGCTTGCGACACTGTGGCCGCCGAGTGCGTCATTGCGACGCCGATTAGTCTTGATCCGCCGTGACACATCCGCTCCCTGAAGCCGAGTATCAAGAGATCTTCCGAAGGGTCCCACGGCTCACCGTGATGATCGTCGTGCGTTCGGAGCTAGGTGTGTTGCTCGCTCGACGGGCCAGAGGCGCCTGCGCCGGACTGTGGAACCTACCGGGAGGGACGGTGAGGTTTGCTGAGCCGCTTTCAGAGGCGATCCACCGGGTCGCGCTCGACGAGATCGCCGCGGACGTCGTCATTGACAACCTGCTCGGCTACGTTGAATATCCCAGCCACCTTCGGCAGGGCCTTGACTGGCCAGTCGGGATCGTGTTTGACACTCATCTCGATACACGGAAAGGACACGTGTTCTCGACGGTGCCCAACCGACTTGCATGGTTCACCGAGCTACCCCACGAGATGCATGAGGAAGACAGCAGTTTCCTCCGAACACACCATCTCGCCGACTGATCCGTCGGCCGTTACCGGGGTTCGAACATCACCACCCTCCGGCGATGCGTCCCAGCGGGGCTCAGCAGGCGGTCAGCGCCAGTCGGGGTGCAGGCCGCGCTCGTGGGCGACGCGCTGGGCGATGACGGTCGAACCGTTCAGGGCCGACCGTTCATCGCGTGTGATGCCCCTGCTCCCACCGGCGAGCCACGCCACCACAGCCCCGGGCACCGAGGGCGGCGCCCCCGGGTACCGGCCCGCCAGGCCCAGCCTCTCCTGGGCGGCGGTCATGCGCTCGGTGAGGACGTACCCCGGGTCGACGTTCACGGCGAAGATGCCCGCCGGGCCGAGCTCCACGGCCAGGATGCCCGCCACCCGGTGGAAGGCGCCCTTCGTGACGGCGTACCCGAGGCCCCAGCCGCCCTGGCCGGTCGGAGCCGGCGGGTCGGTGGTCGCCACCGCCGACGTGATGTCGATGATGGTGCCATCCCCCCGCTCGAGCATCCCCGGGAGCACCGACTTGATCAGCACCAGCTGGGACACCACGTTGGCCTCGAGCTTGGCCTCCACCACCTCGATCTCGAGGTCCAGGAACCGCTCCATGCTCCCGGGCCCCGTGTGCACGGCATTGTTGACCAAGACGTCCACCCGCCCCCACTCCCCGAGGACGCGCTCGACGGCGGCGAGGAGCGAGGCGCGGTCGAGCAGGTCGGCGCGCATCGCCAGGGCGCGCCCGCCGGCGGCTTCGATCTGCGTGGCGGTGGTGTCGAGGCTGCCGGGGACGGGGCCGCCCCCGGGGCTCGACTCGTCGAACGCCTCGCCTTCGCGCTGTGTCCTGGCGACGATGGCCACGTCGAACCCTGCCGCGGCCAGGGCGATGGCAGACGCCCGACCGATGCCCCGGCTGGCGCCGGTGACCAGCGCCACCCGCTTGTCGCGGACCGGCGTCACCGCCTCACCGCCGCTCGATCGCCTCGTGCGCCCACCTGTCCACCCTCCCGGTCAGACCCAGGCGGATGGTACGACGCGCCGGGGTCACCGACCCAGTCGGGCCACCAGCGACCATGGGAGCGGCCACCCCGACGGGGTGACCGGGGGCGTCGGGATCAGCGCTCGCCGCGCCGGAGGGAGGAACGCAACCGCCGGCGCTCGCGCTCGTTCGTACCGGCCCAGTACCCGACCAGATCGGGAATGGCGAGCGCGTACTTCAGGCACTCGGCGCGAACGGTGCAACGCGCGCACAACTGCTTGGCACGCGCCGTGGGCGCACCCCGGTCGGGAATGAACATCTCGACACGCTCGCCGCTGCATGCGGCCAGGTTCTGCCACCTGGGGCGCCGAAGGAGCTGGACGACCACCGGCGAGACGGTGTCCACGTCCGATCCGGCATCGGTCGCGACCGAAGACTCCACGGACATCGCAAGACTGGTCATGTACCGGCTTTCGGCACTCGGGCACGGCGTCTTTAGCGGGGTCGCACCGGCAACCACACTCAGTGGGAACGACTCCCTTTGCGCCTTCCATCGACCACGTTCAGCGGTCGCGGTCGCCATTGGGGCCGACTTGCCCCCTCACCAGCGAAAATGAACCGCTGGACGCGCATCCCCGGCGATTAGCCTCGTCACTGTGAAGGGGGAAGCCGACGACCAGGTGACGCGCGTGGCGAACAGCATCCTCGCCGCCATCGTCAGGGACGCGACGTTCAAGGGCGCGTCCGGGCCTTTCACGCTCGACGACTTCCTGCGCGCCTGGCTCGAGCACGAGCCGGAGATGGTCGCGACACTCCCCGACCCACCCGGGACCGCCGACTCGTCGCCCAACCAGCGACGCACCTACTGGTTCTACGAGGGGTGCCACGCCCTGGAAGAGGGTGCGTGGATCGCCGAGGTCGGCGACGGCAAGTTCGCCATCGCCTCCCTGACGGAGCTGACGGCCCAGATGCTCCACGCCAGGGCCGGGCGGCCGGACTGAACCGGCCCGACCTCGACTGATCGGCCCGAGCCGGGCCGACCGGATCGTCCCGACCGGCCCACTGCACGGGGCCTGCCCGACCTGCCCCATCGCCAGGGGATGTGACCCGGCACGCTCCCTCGGTACGCTCGCGGTTCGTGGAACTTCACCTGAGCCAAGAGCCGGAGGCCGACGCGATTCTGTCGAGCAATCCCTTCGCCCTGCTCGTCGGCATGGTTCTGGACCAACAGGTCCCGCTCGAATGGGCCTTCGCCGGACCGGCGACGCTCCAGCGACGCCTGGGCAAGGCACTCGACGCCGGTCGCGTGGCCCGGATGGACCCCGAGGCGCTGGCCGAGGCCTTCTCGTCCAAACCGGCGCTCCATCGCTATCCGGGGTCGATGGCGGGCCGGGTCCAGGAGCTGTCGAAGATGGTGACCGACCGCTACGGCGGCCGGGCGGAGAGGATCTGGGAGGAGGCGTCCTCCGGTCCCGAGCTGCTGGCGCGCGTGAAAGAGCTGCCGGGGTTCGGCGAGCAGAAGGCGAAGATCTTCGTCGCCCTCCTGGGTAAGCAACTCGGCGTGCGACCCGAAGGGTGGGAGGCGGTGAGCGAGCCGTTCAGCGAGCCCGGAAGCTTCCGGTCCGTAGCCGACATCGTCGACCCCGACACCCTCGCTCGGGTGCGCGCCTTCAAGCAGGAGCTGAAGGCGGCCAACAAGCGACGGACGGCCGACGCCGACGAGGGGTCAGCGGCTCCGAAGACCCCCACGGGGACGAGGGCTTCCACCTCCGCGAAGGCCGCGAAAGCCCGGAAGACGACGCGGACATCCTCGCGCCCCGGTAACCGCTGAGCGCCGGTAGCCGTTGAGCGCCGGCACCTGGTGAGCCCGGGCACTGCGGCGGACCTATCGGGTCGTCGCCTCTATCTCTGCACCCCCGACCGACCCGATCTCGCCTCGTTCCTCGATCGCTGTATTGCCGGCGGCGTGGACGTCGTGCAGCTGCGGGACAAGCGCCTCGACGCGCGCACGCTCGTCGAGCGCGCCGCCGTCGCCACCCGGGTCTGCGCGGGCCACGGCGTGCCGTTCGTCCTCAACGACCGGCCCGACCTGGCGCTCGACGCCGGTGCCGACGGTGTCCACGTCGGCCAGGACGACGCATCCCCGGCCCTCGCCCGCCGGATCCTCGGGCCGGACGCGGTGGTCGGGCTCTCCACCCACGCGCCGCGCCAGCTCGAACGGAGCACGGCGGAACCGGTCGACTACGTCTCGGCAGGCCCCGTGGTCCCAACCCCGACGAAGCCAGGGAGGCCGGGCACGGGCGCCGAGTACGTGGCCTTCGCCGTGGCGCACACACAGCGGCCGGTGTTCGTGACAGGCGGGGTCACGCCCGACACCGTCCCGTCGCTGGCGGCCGCCGGTGCCCGCCACTTCGTCGTCGTGCGCTACCTGACGGAGTCCGATGACCCCCGCAGTGCTGCCGCCCGACTCCGGGCCGCCATCGACAAGTCGCTCGACGGTTCACCCGGCACGGCCCCCGACGAGCACCCCCGCGAGCACCCCGACGAGCACCACGAGCACCCTCACGAGCACCCCGACGAGTTCCACGAGCGCCAAGGCGGGGGCCGGCGGGGCGAGCGGTAGGGGCAAGGGGCAGGGGCAGGGCAAGTCGCCGCGGACGCCGGTCAGGGGCCCTGACGCTCGAGCCATCCCGCCAGCAGGGCGACCGCCCGCGGGTCGGCACGCAGACGATGGCCCGCTCCCTGCAGGACACGGAGCTCCGCGCTCGGCGAGGCGGCGTCGGCGAGCACCCGGCTGTCGGCCACGGGCACCTCTTCGTCCTCGGCGCCGTGGACCACGAGGAGCGGGCGCGGGGGCAGGGCGGCCGCGGCCTCGCCGGGGTGCAGGGACGTGAACGCCTCGCTCCAGGCGCGCCGGTCCGACGGGAAGCCCGGCGACCGGATGACACCGACGCGCCGCGAGTACTCGATCATGCCCCCGACATCCTGCGCCCAGTCGGAGAACGTGGCGGGCGACCCGAAACACGCGGCCCCACGGACACGGGTGTCCTCCGACGCCACGCACAGGCCCAAGGCACCCCCGGTGCCGAATCCGACGACCCAGACCCCACCCCGGCCGAGCTCGGCACCGTGGGCGACCAGGGCGCGGAGATCCTCGTACCAGCCGGCGAGCGAGAAGTCGCCCACGGACGCGCCGACGCCGCGCAGGCACCCGACGAGGACCCGCCAGTCGGTCTCCAGCGCCAGGCGGTCGGCCAGGGCGGGCAGGTTGGCCGCCACCCGTTCGGCCGAGTCCTGACCGACCGGGAAGCCGTGGCACATGACGAGCACGTTCGCCTGCGACCCCCGGGTCGACGTGCCCTGAGAGAGATGGACCGCCAACGGGCCCGCCGGCCCTTCGATCCGGTCCCACGCAGCCGGCACCGTCCGCTCCCGAGTCCCGCCCGCCCGCTCGACGGCGCTCAGGGCCGCCGGAGGCGCCACGCGCGGCGACTGCCGTCGTACGCGTGTCGCGGGGCGTGTGTGGCGCGGCCGAGGACAGACGTCGGACCACGAAGAGCTGAACGACCACGAAGAGCTGAACGACCGCGCCGGGCTGAACCGCCGGGAGGGGCTGATCGATCGGGAAGGACCGGTGACAGGGCGTCATCCACGGCGTCAGTATTCCGCACCGACCATGCGAGACGGCGCCCAGCGGGTGCCCGCCGGCGCGGCGGGCTCGAGCTTTGGCCGGGGATCTCCTAGATCCCGATTCGCTGGGCCAGGAGCTCGCGGTGGTAGCTGGGGTCGCCGAGCATGAGCTCCGACGACTTGGCCCGCTTGAAGTAGAGGTGGGCGTCGTGCTCCCACGTGAACCCGATTCCCCCATGGATCTGGATGTTCTCGGCGGCAGCGTGGAAGTAGGCCTCCGAGCAGTACGATTTCGCCAGGCTCGCCACGACCGGTAGCTCCTCGGAGTCCTCGGCGGCCGCCCATCCCGCGTAATAAGCGGCCGACTTCGCCGACTCCACCTCGAGCAGCATGTCGGCACACTTGTGCTTGATGGCCTGGAACGAGCCGATCGGGCGACCGAACTGGATCCGCGTCTTGGCGTACTCGACGGCCATGTCGAGGCAGCGCTGCGCGCCGCCGACCTGCTCGGCGGCGAGGGCCACGGCCGCCAGGTCGAGGGTGCGGGAGAGCGCGGCCGCCGCCCCGCCCTCCTCGCCCACGAGCCGGGCGGGTGTGGAGGAGAATTCGATCCGCGCCTGCTTGCGGGTCTGGTCCATGGTGGCCAGGGGTGTCGCCGTCATCCCGGCGGCGCCACCCTCGACGGCGAAGAGGCCCACTCCCTTGCCGGTGCGGGCCGCCACGATGACGAGATTGGCGTTGTGCCCGTCGATCACGAACATCTTGTGTCCGTCGAGCGTCCACTCCCCGCCGGCGCCCGCGGCGGCCAGGGTGATCCCGTCGGCGTCCCAGCGCCCGCTGTCCTCGGTGAGCGCCAGGGTGGCGATCGTCTCACCCGACGCGATCCCCGGCAGGAGGTCCTTCTTCGCCGACTCGTCACCGCTCGACAGGAGGGCGTTGGCGGCGAGGGCCACGGTCGAGAAGTACGGCGAGCACAGCAGTGCCCCACCCATCTCCTCGAAGACCACCGTGAGCTCGACGTAGCCGAAGCCGGCGCCGCCGTACTCCTCGGGGATGGCCAGCGCCTGCAGGCCGAGCTGGTTCGCCATCTGGTCCCAGACCGCCGGGTCGTATCCTTCGGTCGTCTCCATGAGGCGCCGAACCTCGGAGATGGGCGACTTGTCCTCGAGGAAACGTCGCACCGAGCGCCGCAGTTCCTCCTGCTCCTCGCTGAAGGCGAAGTTCATGACTCTTGGGTCCCCCTCGTCGCGTCCTCGGGAAGGCTCACCTGGTGCCGATCGGCGGGCCCGATGCCGCCGGGCCGTGCCTCGGGCGGCGTGCCACCCGTGCACGTCGCTGTGGCCACTGTCGCCCGGTTGTCTACCAGACACCGAGAGTTGTTGACCAATGAGTCAAGAACGCCCGGGCGAGCGAACGGGGCAGGACGCGGACCAGGCCGAGGAGACACCGCAGGTGGTCCTGAGTACTGTCGGAGCCCGGCGGCAGTGCCCGCGCCGCCCACCCGACGGTCGTGTCGACCCGTCGGGGCGCACCGTCGGGCGGGACACCCCGCCCGGACACCCGTCGGTGCGCCGACACCCGTCGGTGCGCCGACACCCGAGGAGGAACGATGCTCCACTACGAGGACGGCCTGCTCGAGGTCCACATGGTCGTGGTGGGCCCCGTGGAGAACAACGTCTACGTCATCCGCAGCAAGCAGACGGGCGACGCCGTGCTGATCGACGCCGCCAACGAGCACGAGTTGCTCCTGGAGATGTGCCGGGACCTGGGGGTCCGCAAGGTCATCGAGACCCACGGCCACTGGGACCACATCCAGGCGGTGCCGGCGGTGCGCGACGCCGGCTACGAGGTCGCCGTGACGGCGGCGGACGCCGAGATGCTCCCCTCCTACGACCTGATCCTCGAGGACGACTCGGTGATCGAGATCGGCGACCTGCGGATACGGACCATCGCCACACCCGGGCACACACCGGGGTCCATGTGCTTCACGGTCGAGGGGACGACCCTGCTGTTCAGCGGCGACACCCTGTTCCCGGGAGGGCCGGGAAACACCACGTTCCCGGGCGGGGACTTCCCGACCATCATCCAATCGATCGAGGACCGCCTCTTCCGCCGCTTCGGGCCGGACACGCTCGTGCTCCCCGGTCACGGCGCCGACACCACGATCGGCACCGAGACGCCCCATCTGCAGGAGTGGGTCGACCGCGGCTGGTGAGTCGCCCGGCCCTGGTGAGTCGACCCCGCGGCTGGTGGGTCCACCGGCCCTGGTGAGCAGTCGCTGTCGGTCCCGGGCCCGGCGAGGCGCCCCGGGCCCGACGATCGGGTGGCCCGGGGAACCGGCCGGTTCAGGGGAACAAGCCCCTTGCCGTGATCGCTCCGGCCAGTCGCTCCACCGCCACCACCCCCGCCGCCCGGCGCATCGTGACCCCGAGGTCGGTGGAGCGTGCCCACACGTCGGTGAAGGCGTCGTCCATGGTCCGGGCGAGGCGCGCCGCCACGACCTCCTCGTCCCAGGCGTAGCCCTGGCGCGACTGCGCCCATTCGAAGTACGACGCCGTCACGCCGCCGGCGTTGGCCAGGATGTCGGGGACCACGGTGATCCCCCGCTCGGCGAGCACCCTGTCCCCTCCGGGGGTCGTGGGCCCGTTGGCCGCCTCGACGACCACCTTGGCATCAATCGCCCGCGCCGCGTCCTCGTCGATGCACCCCTCGAGTGCGGCGGGCACGACGAGCTCGGCCTCGACGGCCCACAGGTCCGTGGCGGAGACCTCGTGGCCGCCTTCGAAGCCCACGACCGAACCCGACGATGCCACGTGCGCCGACAGCATGCTCAGATCGAGACCGCCGGGGTTGTACACCGCGCCCCCGACGTCGGCCACCGCCACGACCCGCATCCCCGCCGAGGACAGCAGGAATGCGAGCGGCCCGCCCACCTTGCCGAACCCCTGCACCACCGCACGTGCGCCGGGGATCACCATGTCCCTGGCAGCGAAGACGGCGCGCACGCATCGCACGACACCGGAGGCGGTGGCACCGGTGTGCAGACGCATGCCCCCCACCGCCAACGGCTTGCCCGTCACCACCCCGGGTAGCGAGCGGCCCTGGAGCATGTCGAGCGTGTCGAGCAGCCAGGCCATGACGCGCTCGTCGGTGTTGACGTCGGGGGCCGGGATGTCGCGATCGGGGCCGAGCAGGGGGGCGATCTCGAACGTGTACCGGCGGGTGAGCCGCTCGAGCTCTGCGTCGGACAATTGGTGCGGGTCGCAGCGCACGCCACCCTTGCCGCCGCCGAAGGGGATGTTGACCACCGCCGTCTTGAGCGTCATGTCGGCCGCCAGGGCGGCGACCTCCCCCGCCTGCAGGTCGGGATGGAAGCGGATCCCACCCTTGGCGGGCCCCCGGGCCGTGTTGTGGTGGATCCGCCACCCCACGAACACCTCGACGTGGCCGTCGTCCTTGCGGATGGGAACGGCGACCTCGAGGACCCGGTCGGGGAGCTGGAGGAGGCGGTGGACGTCGGGATCGAGCCCGGCCAGCCCGGCGGCGTCCTCGATCCGCTCGAGCACCGCCGCCCACGGGTCGTAGCGGCCCCGGGGCACCGGGGGCGCCGCTGCCGCGTCGGCGGCCTCAGCGGTGGGCGGGCTCTCGGCCGTCTCCTGGGGGCCGGGCGGCGGCGCGGCCTCCGCGGTCATCCCGGCTCCCACGCCGTGGCCGACGTCGTGCCGCCATGGCCGTCACCCGCCATCCTCGACGAGGGCCCCCCGGTCCGGTCGGCGCCCTTCTCGACACCGGCCCGCGCTGACCCGGCCCGCGCTGACCCCGCCCGCGCTGACCCGGTCCGCGCGGACCCGGCCCGCGCTGACCCGGCCCCGAAGCGCCGCGGCCGCGCACCGAGCAGATGGCCGTCCCCCTCGTCCTCGCTCTTCACGCTCACCACCAGCGGCGACCGCGACAGCGAGTAGACGCCGGCGATCAACACCACCATCGCCAGGACCTCGCCGACGAGCCGTCCACCGGCGGTCTGCACGTGGTCGCCGAAGAGCCCGATCCCGATGGCGATCGAGGCCAGCGGGTCGACGATGACGAGGGCCGACTGCGACGCCGTCACCGGACCGGCCTGGAAGGCGTTCTGCGCCAGGAACATGCCCACGATCCCCATGCCCGCCATGGCGTACGGGGGCCAGTTCAGGAAGACGTGTGCCCAGCCGTGGGTGATGGCGTCGTTCGTCTGCTTGATGAGCGCGGCGGTGAAGGCGAAGGCGATGGCGCCGGCGACACCGAACCACGCGGCGCGCCATGCCGGCGAGCCGAACCGGGCCAGGATGACGGCCACCGACCCTCCGGCGATCACGGCGAAGGACACGAGCCCCCACGAGTCGAGGTCGGGGGTCTCGTTGCCACCCGTCGGAGACGACAGCGCCAGGAAGGCGGCCAGCCCGCCGGCGGCGGCGCTCGACCCGACCCATTCCTTCCACGTGAGGGTCTGGCGGAACCAGAACCCGAGGATGGCGACGAGGAACGGCAGCTCCAGCGTGAGGATGGGCTGGACGGTGGTCAGGCGACCGAAATGCAGGGCCAGGAACTGCAGGAGGAACGCCGCGATCATCACGACGAACCCCGCGATCCAGACTTTTCTCCGCACCGCGTAGGCGATGAGGCTCAAGCGCAGCGTGGCCTCAGCCGGGGCGGTCTCCACACCCATCCGTTGGAGGATGCTCGTCAGGGCATTGGCGAACGCCGCCAGCACGGCGAGCACGTAGGCCATCGGAGCCTTTCTACCCCATCAGCCGTGTTTGGCGGCGGTTCGAGGCCCCTCTGTACGCTGGCCCCGCCCCAGCCCGCCGGACGAGGGGTGGGGCGAGGAACGATGTGAGGGAGAGCCAGATGGCCGACACCATCCCCCTGCAGGAATTCGAGGGCGCCGCACTGGCCTTCCTGAAGGCCAACGCCGAGGCGCGGGTCGAGGTGGAGCGGGCGTGGGGGGAGGGGTCCGACGAGGTGTCGCTCCTGCCCGAGCGCACCCTCGAGGAGGAGCTCGCCGAGCTCGACGCGGCGCGGGTGTGGGCCCAGAAGCGCTTCGACGCCGGGTTCGGCTGGATCACCGGCCCCGTTCGGTACGGCGGGCGGGGCCTCACCCGGGACCACCAACGGGCCTACGACGCGCTGGAGTCCGGCTTCGACACCCCCCCGATGACCGCCTACGGCATCGGCCTCGGCATGGTGGCGCCGACGATCCTGGCCCACGCCACGGAAGAGGTGAAGGAGCGCTACCTGCGGTCCCTGTGGCGCGGCGACATCGTCGGGTGCCAGCTGTTCAGCGAGCCCGGTGCCGGCAGCGACCTGGCGGGCCTGCAGACGCGGGCGATCCGCGACGGCGACGAATGGCTCGTGACCGGCCAGAAGGTCTGGACCTCGGGCGCGCACCTGTCGGACATCGGCGAGATCATCTGCCGGACCGATCCCGACGCGCCCAAGCACAAGGGCCTCACCGGGTTCGTCGTCGACATGCGGGCTCCGGGCGTCGAGATCCGACCGCTGCGCCAGATGACGGGAGGCGCCTCGTTCAACGAGGTGTTCTTCACCGAGGTGCGCGTCCCCGACTCGCACCGCCTCGGTGACGTGAACGGCGGGTGGTCCGTGGCGCTGACCACGCTCATGAACGAGCGGGCGGCCATCGGCGGGGGCAGCATGTCCTCGGGCAGCGGCAACCTGAGCACGCCACGCCTGCTGGAGCTCGTCCGGCACCACGGCAAGGCCGGCGACCCCCTCGTGCGCCAGCAGATCGCCGAGATCTTCATCAACGGCCGGGTGGCCAACTACACCAACCTGCGGGCCATGGCCAAGATCGCCGGCGGCCAGGCGCCCGGCCCGGAGATGTCGATCGCCAAGCTGTCGCTGACGGCGAACATGCGACGGATGACGGAGCTGCTCTCGTCGGTGCTCGGCCCGAAGCTGATCGCCGACTCCGGAGAGTGGGGCACCTACTCGTGGTCCCAGTTCATCCTCGGCCTGCCCGGCATGCGCATCGCCGGGGGGACCGACGAGGTGCTGCGCAACATCGTCGGCGAGCGGGTCCTGGGCCTGCCGAAGGAGCCGGCGGCCAAGGCGTAGCCCCCCGTGCCGGCGTCAGTCGCCGTCGGCGAGCTCGGGGGCGGGGGGCATCTCGCCGGCGTGCAGCCGGCCCCCGGCGGGCCACACCGTGAGCCCCCAGGGGAGGTTGTCGACGAACGCCCAGGACCGCCGGTGCACCGCGCTCAGCCCGTAGCCGCACAGCGCCCGCTGGTGTGCCGGGGAGGGGTACCCCTTGTTCCGCTCGAAGTCGAACGGCGGATAGGACGCGGCCGTCGCCCGCATGATCCGGTCACGGGTCACCTTGGCCAGGACGGAGGCGGCCGCCACGGAGGCGCACCGTGCGTCTCCCTTGACCACCGTCTCCACCGGCGGGGCCCACGACGCGTCGAGCCCGACCCCGTCGGGCCCCGTCCCGACGAGGGCGGAGTCGTGCGGGCCGTCGGCACCGGCCGCGCCCTCGCCACGGAGCGCGCCCTCGCCACGGAGCGCCTCCTCTCCACGGAACCCTCCGCCGGGACCGCCAGGCCCGCCGCCGGGGCGGTATGCGCCGTTCCCACCGCCGCCCAGCGCGGCGCCCAGCGCGACGTCGGCGTCGGCGTCGCCGCCCAGCGCGGCGTCGGCGTCGGCGTCGCCGCCCAGCGCGACGTCGGCGTCGAAGAGTGTCGGCGCCGCCGGGGGGCTCACGTAGTCGAACGTGCCGTCGAGCACGACGGCGTCGGGCACCAGGCCCGGAGGCAGTGCGCCGAAGGCCCGCCGTGTGGCCAGGCGCAACGCGGCCGTCATCCCGAGCCGGTCACACTCGTCGGGGCCGGCGTGGCCGACCGCCCATCCGGTGCACCAGGCCGCCACCGTGTCGAAGATCGACTCCCGGACGTCCTCGGTCAGCTGTTTGGAGTCGCGCAGCCCTCGGGGGATCCGCCGGGACGACTCCTCGAGCACGGCCACACCCACGCTGAGCGGCCCCGCCCACGCGCCACGCCCGACTTCGTCGACACCGGCCACGAGTCGGTGGCCCTCGCTCCACATGGTGCGTTCGTGCGCCCAGCCCGGTCGGGCCGCAGCGATGCGGGTGGCGCGCTTCTTCATCGCCACCGAGGAGGCCACGCGAGCCCCTCCCCCGGGCGCCTGCCCGGTCCGCGCCCGGGGCGTGACCTTCACCTCGGCCATGTCCCGCGCTTTCGTCGTGCGCACATTGGCCTCGTGTTGTCCACCCGCCTCTTGTCGGGGAGGGTCGGAGCGCCCATCATGGGAAGGGTCGACAGCAACGCCACCCCCGTGGCCTCCCCGGCTCCGGGGGACTGGAGGGCACCCGTATGACGAAGGGTCTGATCGACTCCCCCGCCGGCACGACCACGACCACGCTGGAACGGGGCACCCGCGTCGACGTGCGCAACCGCTTCGTCGGCGCATGGAGCCACGGCTTCGAAGTGGCCGAGCGGGTCGGCGAGGGGTACCGGATCCGGCGCCTGTCCGACGACAGCGTCCTCCCCGACGTCTTCGTGACGGAGGACCTCAGGCCGGAGCGCCGCAAGCAGGGCCTGTGGTGGTACTGACGTAGACCGGGGGCCGGGCCCCGGGCGGCTGGGGTGAGGGCGGGTCGGCGCCACTGCCTACGGCGTGCCCAGCGTCTCGATGAACTCGTCGATCGGGACGGCGATGAGCGTCTTGGTCTTGAGGGTGCCGCGCGCGCCGAGGGCGACCGCCACTCGGGTCACGACCTTTTCGTCCGGCGCCTCGAGGATCGTGGCGAAGTCGTATTGCCCGAGCAGGGCCCATTGGGCGACCACCGTGGCGCCCATGGCCTCGACCTCGGCGTTGACCTCTTTCAACCGCTGCGGGTTCAGCCGCAGCGTCGCCATCCCCTCGGGCCCCAAGGTGGAGAGCATGAGGAACGTCGCCATGCGGCACGCTACCCCACGGCTCCGCCCCGACGGGCGAGCGCCGAGGCTGGCGGCGCCTCGGGACGACGATGCACAACAGGTCCGCGACCAGGACGTTGGCGTCGCTCCCCGGCGGTGACCAGGACGGTCGCGTCCGCCCGTTGCAGTCGGCCCGCGGCGCGGGCCGACTGCTGCAGCACCTACTGGCGAGCTCGGGTCTCCTCGTCGATCCAGGCCAGGTAGTCGGCGTCACCCGCGACGATCGGCGTCGCGATGATCTCGGGCACGTCGTAACTGTGCGCAGCCCGCAGGGCGTCGATGAGCGGCGTCAGCCGGGCCGCGGTCGTCTTCAGCTGGCATACCCACTCCGTCGTCGACGTGATGCCGCCCTGCCACCAGTAGGTCGAGGTGATCGGTCCGGACACCTGGGCGCACGCCGCCAACCGCGACTCGACCGCCATGTTCCCCAGATGGCTGGCCTCGTCGGCGTCAGGGGCCGTCAGCCTCACCTGGAAGTGGCCGTCCATCGTCGTCGACGCTACCGGCAGCGACCCGCGAGGGCGTCTCGGGTTGCGCTCGAGTCCGGGTCCGCCCGCCGAGGGAGGTCGGCGACAGGGCCCGTGCCCGTCGGGATCAGGCCCCCGGCGAGCCGGCCACAGCTCGCTCGAGCGCACCCCAGTCTGCAGCCGCACGGCGTCGTTCGTCCTCCGCCTGTTGGCCGCCGTTGAGCCCGAAGAGCCGCTTCGCCCACAACAGGTAGAGGGCGATCGCCAGGTTGACCACGAACGTGACGATCTTCAGGACGCTCACGCGCGACGTCAGCTCGTAGACCTCCAAGGGGAGCAGGGCCGCCGTGGCGACGAATGTCAGGTACTCCGCCCATCGCTTGGCGAACCACAGCCCGACCATCTCCACCGCCTCCAGCGCCGCGAAGGCGGCGACGCCGGCTCCCGCCTCTTTCAGGTGCGCGGGCGTGATGCTGAAGTAGTGCCGGAACCGGCCCAGGAAGGGATGGGCACGGGACGGGCCGCCGAAGGCCTCGACGATCTGGGAGTAGTCCCGCTGGAGGGCAGCATGGTCGCCCACGAAGAAGAAGATCACGACGGCGAGCGCGGCCAGGAGGACGACGTGCAGGGCGCGGTCGAGCGCGATCAGCCGCAACACGTAGCGGTCCCGCAGCAGCGGCCCGCGAAGCGGGAGTTCGATCTCGTCCCGGGACGGGACGGTGTCCCTGGTCGGTGCCTCCGGTGGGCGCCGCGGGAACCAGCCGTCGCACCGGAGGCAGCGGTGCCAGCGCGTGCCGGCGTACTCGCGCACGACGACGGAATCGACGTCGGTCACCCTGTCGGCGTCGAGCCCCACCAGGTGGTGCCCCCGCCATCCACAGGTGAACAGCTCGTAGCGGTCCGGAGGCCGGGATCTCATGCGACCCTCCGCTCCCGGTGGTCACGGGGGACCATGCCACCGTTCGCGAGATGCACTCCAGGTGACCCGCCCTCCATGGGGTCAGCCTCCCACCCGGGCCGTGCACGTGGGGTGACTCCCCCGACGGGTCGGAATCGTGGTGCGAGCGACCGGCGGCCCGACCGCCCGCGGCCGCCGGCCCGGATCGCAGCGCACCACGCTCAGCGCAATTCCGAGCGCACGACCTTCCCCATCGAATTGCGCGGCAGGGCGTCGACGACCCGCACCTGGCGGGGCCGCTTGTAGGGGGCCAGCCGTTCGGCCGCGTACGCCAACAGCGCGTCGGCGTCGGGTGGTCCTGCGCCGTCGGGGACGACCCAGGCGGTGACCACCTCGCCCCACTCGTCCGACGGCGTGCCGGTGACGGCGGCCTCGAGCACCGACGGATGGCCGAGGAGGACGTCCTCGACCTCGGCGGGGTACACGTTGTACCCACCCGAGACGATGAGCTCGGTGGCCCGGCCGAGCAGCCGCACGTAGCCGTCCTCGACCTCGGCGAGGTCCCCGGTGCAGAACCACCCGTTGGCGAAGGCCGCCGCCGTGGCGGCCGGACGTTCCCAGTAGCCGGCGAACACCGACGGCCCCCTCACCAGCACCTGGGAGCCCGGGGCCTCCACCGTGGCCTCGACCCCCGGGAAGGGGAACCCGACGGTCCCGGGTCGGCGCTCGCCCTCGTACGGGTTGGACAGCGTCATGAGCGTCTCGGTCATCCCGTAGCGCTCGAGCACGTCGATCCCGGCCGACGCCCTGATGGCCTCGTGCAGCTCGGGCCGCAGCGGGGCCGACCCCGACACGGCCAGGCGCAGCGTCGCCAGCGCACCCACCCGGCTCGATCCGGCCAGGCGGTGGTACATGGTCGGGACACCGAAGAACAGCGTCGCCCGGTGCCGCCCGCACGCGTCGAGGACCATGTCGACGTCGAAGCGCGGCAGCAGCACGGCGGAGGCACCGGTGAGCAGCGAGGTGTACAGGGCGACGCACAGGCCGTGGCCGTGGAAGACGGGCAGCGCGTGCACCAGGCGGTCGTCGGGGGCCCACCGCCACGTGACGGCGACCGCCTCGCTGTTGGCCAGGAGGTTGGCATGGGTGAGCACGGCGCCCTTGGGAGCGCCGGTGGTGCCCGACGTGTACGCCACCAGGGCGGGATCGCCGGGCTCGGCGGTGTCGAGCGCGCCCCGGTCTGGATCACCCCGGTCGAGCGCGCCCCGGGCGAGCGCGCCCCGGTCGAGCGCGCCCCGGTCGGGATCGCCGGCAGGCTCCCCGGCCAGCACCTCGAGGTCGGGGGCGGCCACCACGATCCTGCCGGCGGCGGCCGCCGAGACCAGGCGGGCGCGGGCGGCGTCGTCCACCACGGCCGCCGCCGGCCGCACGTCCCCCACGATGTGGGTGAGCTCGCGCTCGGTGTACGCCGGGTTGACGGGCACGACGACGAGGCCCAGCCGCAGGGCGGCGATGTTGACCACCACCGCGGGCAACGACGACTGCGTGCTCCACACCAGGCGGTCCCCGCGCCGCAGACCGAGGCGCCGCAGCCCGCCGGCGGCGAGGCGGGTCAGCTCCTCGAGCTCGCCCGCCCCGCACCAGCCGCGGCCCGGGCCGGACTCGTCGAGCAGGGCCGGGGCGCCGGGGTCGGCGGCCCACCGCTGCGCCCACGCCGCCGGCAGGGTGCCGCGGGCGGTGAGGTCCCCGACGTGCATGTCCGTGCCCGCCGGCAGGTGCGCACGCCACGGGCGGGGTTGCACGAGGCGTCACGGTAGCAACCCCGGCCGGGCCCGTTCAGGAGGCCGGTTCTCGGTAATGTCGGCCCATGGCCCCGCGCACGAGCAGACGAGTCGCCATCGTCCCCCACACCCACTGGGACCGCGAGTGGTACGAGCCCTACCAGACGTTCCGCCTCCGCCTCGTGCGGCTCCTCGACACCCTCCTCCCCCTCCTGGAGGGTGACCCCTCCTACGCCCGCTTCCTCCTCGACGGGCAGATGGCGGTGGTGGACGACTACCTGGAGGTGCGCCCCGAGAACGAGCAGCGCATCCGGGCGCTGTCCGCGGCGGGGCGGCTGTCCATGGGCCCGTGGTACATCCTCATGGACGAATTCCTCGTGTCGGGCGAGACCATCGTGCGCGACCTGCAGCTCGGGCTGCTGCGGGGTGCGGCGTTCGGCGGGACCATGGAGGTCGGCTACCTGCCCGACATGTTCGGCCACATCGCCCAGATGCCCCAGCTCCTGCGACTGGCCGGCTTCGAGCACACCGTGGTGTGGCGGGGCGTGCCGTCGTCGATCGACCGCAGCGCCTTCGTGTGGGAGGCGCCCGACGGCTCGGCGGTGCGGGCCGAGTACCTGGTGACCGGCTACGGCAACGGCGCGTCGATCCCCGACGACGCCAAGGCGCTCGTGCGCCGCATCGCCGACCACGAAAAGGAGATCGGCGACTTCCTGATCGACGGGATGCTGTTCATGAACGGCACCGACCACCAGGAGCCCCAGCCGTGGCTCGGGCGGGTGGTGGCCGAGGCCAACGAGATCCAGGACGACTACCGGCTCGAGATCACCTCGCTGGCCGACTACCTCGGCGGCGCCCCCGTCGAGGGCCTGCCCACGTGGCGCGGGGAACTGCGGTCCGGGGCGCGTGCCAACGTGCTCATGGGGGTGGCGTCGAACCGCGTCGACGTGAAGCGCGCCGCGGCACTGGCCGAGCGCGCCCTGGAGCGCCGGGCCGAGCCGCTGAGCGCGCTGTTCCTCCCGCCCGAGCGGTGGCCGCAGACCCTCCTGGACCTGGCGTGGCGCGAGATGGTGCGCAACGCCGCCCACGACTCGGTGTGCGCGTGCTCGGTCGACGAGGTCGTCGACGCCGTGCTCGTCCGCTACGCCGAGGCCCGCGGGATCGCCGAGGGGCTCGCCGACCAGGCGCTGGTGGCGCTGACGCGCTCGCTCGCCGACCCGGGGCCCACGGTGGTCAACGTGTCGAACCGGGCCCGCCCGGGGATGGTCGAGGTGGTCATCGTGGGTGAGGACGCCCCCGCCGGCACCCAGGCCCTGCCCGACGAGCCCGGCGCCTTCGGCATCCCCCGGGGCCTCGGCCCCCTCACCCTCGACGCCGCCACCGTCCGCACCATCCTGGGCATGCTCCCCAACGGCAGCCAGATCGACACCCACACGTGGATCCAGGACGTGCACGTGGACGAGGACGAGTCCGGGATCGACATCACCATCGCCTTCGGGTCCGAGGAGACCTTCGACGTCCCCATCGCCTCGATCAAGCAGGACATCTACACCCGGCTCGGGGCGCGGCCCGACTCGGTGGTGCGCATCCGGATCGACCAGCCCCCGGTGCGCCGGGTGCTCGCCCGCGTGGCCGAGGTGCCCGGCTTCGGCTGGAACGCGTTCGCGCCGCTGTCCCCGACGAGCCCGGTGACCGTGGAGGAGCCCGCCGGCGGCGGGCCCGTCGTGACGAACGGTCTCGTGACCGTGGCCGTGGACCCCGAGGACGGCACGTTCGCGGTCGACGGTGTCGCCGGCTTCGGCCGGCTCGTCGACGGCGGCGACCACGGCGACTCGTACAACTACTCGCCGCCGGCCGGCGACCGCGTCGTGGACCGGCCCGACAGCGTGGCGGTGGCGGTGACCGACCGGGGGCCGGTGCGCGCCGTGGTGGCCGTCACGGCCCGCTACACCTGGCCCGACCACGTGGACGGCGCGACCCGGTCTCGCACCGGCGAGGTCACGGCCGAGGTCGTCACCGAACTGGAGCTGCGCGCCGACGAGCGCATCGTGCGGGTCACCACCCGCTTCGTCAACCCGGCGTCGGACCACCGCCTGCGCGTGCACCTGCCGCTGCCCGGGCCCGCGGCCGGGTCCGAGGCCGAGTGCGCCTTCGCCGTCGTGGCGCGGGGGCTCGACGCCGAGGGCCGCACCGACGAGCTCGGGCTCCCGACCTTCCCGTCACGGCGCTTCGTCTCGGCCGGTGGCCTGACCGTGGCCCACGAGGGGCTCCTCGAGTACGAGCTCGTGGACATCGAGGAGGGGCCGTCGGGCCGCCGGGCCGCCGCGATGGCACTCACGCTGCTGCGCTCGACGGGCATGCTGTCGCGCCTCGGCATGGCCTACCGGCCGCTCCCCGCCGGCCCCCTCACCCCCGTGGAGGGCCTGCAGCTGCGGGGGCGGACGGTGGAGGCGCGCTACGCGCTGTGCGTCGGGTGCGAGGACCCCTCCGCCATGGTGGACGACGCCTTTTTGCCGCTCGAGGTCGTCTACGCCGCCGGCGGCGGATGGCGGCCGTCGGCGGGGAGCGCGCTCGAGATCGAGGGTGCCGAGGTCTCGGCCGTGCGCCGGCAGGCGGGCCTGCTCGAGGTGCGCGTCTTCAACCCCACCGACCGCACCGCGCTGGTGCGGGTGGGCGCCCGGTCGGGCTGGCTCGTCGACCTGCGGGGCCGGACCCTGGCGCCCATCGACGGGTCATTCGAGCTCCGGCCCTTCGGGATCGCCACCTTCCGCTTCCCCGCCGACTGATCCCCCGCCGACTGGTCCCCCGCCGACTGGTCCCCCGGCCCCTGGTCCCCCGGTCCCTGGGCCTCCGGGGGCGGGCCCCCCTTCGCCGTCCTCACCGGCATCCCCGCTGTCGCGGGCCTCACCCGCGGCCCGGGCGCCGGCGATGAGGCGCTCACCCCGCTCGCGCAGCTCGTCGAGGTCGTGGAGCACGTCGGCGAGCCGCTCCCACCGGCGCCCGAGCCGGCGGTCGAGCGCCACGGGCTGGGCGCCGGGACGGAAGAGGGCCCACAGCTGGACGCGGCCCAGGTCCTTGACTTGTCGGGGCCGCAGGGCCAGGAACGCAAACCCGGCCCCGGCGGCCCCGTCGGGGCCCATCTCGTCGGCTCCCGCACGTTCCCCCGCGCCGTCCTCGATTCCCGACGCGCCACCCGGCGCCGACGCCAGCGCGTCCAGCAGGGCGCGGTGGAACTCGTCGGTCACGAGCACGCTGCCGGGCGCTGCCATGTTCACCATCCGGCTCGCCAGGTTGACGACGGGACCGTAGAAGTCGCCGTCCTGGACGAGGACCGGCCCCACGGCGAGGGCGACGCGCACGTCGGAGAGGAGGTCGTCGTCGGCGTACGCCTCGGCCAGGGCGAGCCCCGTGCGGGCGGCGGCCTCGACCGACTCGGCCACGAACATGGCCTCGTCGCCGATCATCTTCACGACGCGGCCGCCGGCGGCGGTCACCGTGTCGTGGGCGACCTCCTCGAAGCGCGCCACGACGGCGGCGAGCTCCGGTTCGGAGAGCTGCTGGCTCAGGGTCGTGAACCCCACCATGTCGGCGAAGCCCACGGCCAGGAAGGGAAGCGCGCCGCTCTCGCTGCGACCGCGCAGCAGCATGGCCCGCCGGACCGCGGCCTGGACGTGGCGCCGCCACACGAACTCGAGCAGCCGGGCCATGGCCGGCAGCGACCGGTCCGCCATGGCCGAGAACCGGGCCGCCGCCTCCACGGTTCCCCCGGGCCCCGGGCCGGCCACCATCCCCCGGACGGCCGGGGACACCTCGGCCTCGGCGATCCGGGCCATCGACGACCCGATGACCCGGGCGAGCTGCAGCCCCGTGTCGACATCGGCCGCACCGAGGTCCATCAGCGAGCGCAGGGTCGTGAGCGCGTCGGCGTCGAGGTCGGTGAACAGGCGCTCGTCCGCCTCGACGTCGGGGAATCCCAGCGCCCGCCAGAACCGCCGGGTCAGCTCGACGGGCAGGCCGGCGCGTTGCGACACCTCGGCCTCGGTGAACCGGCGCTGCGAGGGGACGAGAAGCTGGTCGGCCACCAGCAGGTCCAGCACGTCGTCCTGCTCGGCCTTGGCGATCTCCTCCTCTGGCGTGCCGTGCGCCCGCAGCAGGCGCCGCACGCGCTCGAGGGCCTCGGCATCCGACGGCGCGGCGTCGGCGCCCGCGGTCACTCGCCCTCCACCGGCGCGCCCGCCCCGGGCATCGCCGTGCCGCGGGCGGCGGGCTCGGCCTGGAGCCCGTCGAACTCGGACTTGGCCGATCGCAGCATCAGGGCGGGGATGGCGTCGGCCGGAGACGTGACCCCGTCGAGGACGGCGGCCACCTGCTCGCCGATGGGCATCTCGACGCCGTGCGCCGCGGCCAGGTCGAGCAACGGCCGGGCCGTCTTCACCCCTTCTGCCACCATGCGCATCTCGGCCAGGATCTCCTCGAGGGAACGACCGCGGCCCAGTTGCTCGCCCACCATCCGGTTGCGGCTCAGCGTGCTCGTGCACGTGGCCACCAGGTCGCCGACGCCGGCGAGCCCGGCGATGGTGATGCGGGCACCGCCCATGGACACGCCGAGGCGGCCGAGCTCCGCCAGCCCCCTGGTGATCAGCGCGGCCCGCGACGAGTCGCCGAAGCCCAGGCCCTGCAGGATGCCGGCGGCGATGGCGAGGACGTTCTTGGTGGCGCCGGCGATCTCGCACCCCACGACGTCGGGGTTGGTGTACACGCGGAAGGTGCGGGTCAGCAGGAGCTGCTGCACCGACGCCGCCACACGCCCGTCGGTCATGGCCACCACGGTCGCCGCCGGCTGGCCCACCACGATCTCGCGCGCCAGGTTCGGGCCCGTCAGCACCCCGGCCACGTGGCCGGGGAGCACCTGGGCGATCACCTCGGTCATGCGCAGGTGCGTGCCCTGCTCGAGCCCCTTGGCGAGCGACAGCACGGGCGTCCCCGGCGGAAGGTGGGGGGCGAGCTCGCGCAGCACCGACCGGAAGCCGTGCGAGGGCACCGCCATCACCACGAGCGTGCAGCCGGTCACGGCGTCCTCGAGCGAGGCCGTGGTCTGCAACGTCTCGGGCAACGCGATGCCGGGGAGGTAGTCGTCGTTGTCGTGGTGGCGGTCGATGTGCGCGGCCAGCGCCGGGCGCCGGGCCCACAACACCGTCGGCGCCGACCCGGCGGCGATGGCGGCCACGGTCGTGCCCCACGAGCCCGCGCCGATCACCGCGACCTTGTCGAACATCCGCCCACCCTATGACCTCGTACCGGCGCCGGGGAGCGAGCCGTACACTGGCCGCGTGACCGCGGCGCCGGGACGCCTGCCCTCCCTGACGGGCTGCGTCGTGCTCGTCCCCGTGAAGGCGTTCGACGCCGCCAAGGCACGCCTCGCCCCCACCCTCGACGCCACCGAGCGCGCCGCGCTGGCACGGGTCATGGCCGAACGGGTCCTCGCCGCCGCGCTCCCGCTCCCCGTCGCCGTGGTGTGCGACGACCCCGAGGTCGCCGCCTGGGCGGCCGACCACGGTGCCCTCGTGCTCCCGGAGCCCGGACGCGGCCTGAACGGTGCGGTGGAGGCCGGGGTGCAGCGGCTGGCCGCCGCGGGCGCAGCCGAGGTGCTCGTGGCGCATGCCGACCTGCCGCTGGCGCACGGTCTCGCCCGGTTGGCGGGCCTGGGCGGCGTGACCCTGGTCCCCGATCGACGCGACGACGGCACCAACGTCGTGTGCGTGCCCACCGGCAGCGGGTTCCGTTTCCGCTACGGGCCCGGTTCCTTCGCCCGCCATGTCGCCGAGGCCCAGCGGGTGGGGCTGCCGGCCCGGGTGGTGCGCGACCCCGAGCTCACGTGGGACGTGGACGAGCCCGCCGACATCCCCGCCGGCCTCGCCCCGCCCACCCCGGGCGTCGCGTAGCGCGTCGCACAGACGAAGAAGAGGGGCCCCGAGGGGCCCCTCTTCCACATGTCCGTGCAACCGAACCCTGCAACCGGACACTGGGCCCGGCAGGGTCGTCCGACCGCCGGGAGACCCGGCAGGACGGTGGCTGGCTACTTGCCGGCGGTCCGCCGACGAGCCGGCGCCCGGCGAGACACCCGACGTGTGGTTGTCCGCTTCGGCGACGCCGCCGACTTCTTGGCGGTGGCCCGCTTCTTGGTGGTCCGCTTGGCCGCCTTGCGTGCCGGAGCCCGCTTCGTGGCCTTCTTCGCAGCCGCCTTCTTGGCGGGTGAACGGCGCTTGGCCGCCTTCTTCGCCGGGGCGCGCTTCGTGGCCTTCTTGGCGGTGGCCCGCTTCTTGGTGGTCCGCTTGGCCGCCTTGCGTGCCGGAGCCCGCTTCGTGGCCTTCTTCGCGGCCGCCTTCTTCGCGGGAGCCCGACGCTTGGCGACCTTGCGGGTCGTCCGCTTCGCTGCCTTCTTCGCCGGAGCGCGCTTGGCGGCCTTCTTCGCGGTCGTCCGCTTCTTCGCCGTGGTGCGCTTGGCGGCCTTTCTGGCCGGCGCCCGCTTCACGGCCTTCCGGGCCGTGGTGCGCTTGGCGGCCTTTCTGGCTGGAGCCCGCTTCTTTGCGGTCTTCCTTGCCCGCTTGACTGGCATGCTCTACGCCCTCCTAACGGCCTTCTTGGCCGATCGCTTTGATGCATTCCTCGCCGGGGGTCGCCCGGCGGCCTTTCTGGCCGATGGTCTTGCTGCTTTCCTCGCCGGGGCGCGCTTGGCGGCCTTTCTGGCCGGGGCGCGCCCGACGACCTTTTTCGTGGCCCGTCCGGTGGCCCTGCGGGCCACCTTCTTGGTCGAAACCCTCTTGGCGGTCTTCCTGGCAACCTTCTTGATGGCCGCCTTCTTGGTGGCCGCCTTCCTCGGTGCCGCCTTCTTGGTGGCCGCCTTCCTCGGTGCGGCCTTCTTGGTGGCCGCCTTCCCCGGTGCCGCCTTCTTGGTGCTCTTCCGGGCGGCGCTCTTGGCCGGAGACGCCTTGGGCGCCGGGAGCGTTGCCTTGCCGTTGAGAACGTCCTTCAACATCGCACTGGCCGCGAACCGCACACCACGGGCTGCCGCGATGCTCACGGGCGCCCCGGTCTGCGGGTTGCGCCCCATCCGGGCGGCACGACGAGTGGGGTTGAAGCTCCCGAAACCGGCGACGACGACACGACGGCCCGACCGGACCTCGCTCGAGACCACATGGACGAGCGCGTTGACCGCTTCCTCGGCTTCGCGCTTCGCCAGCGATGTCGTCTTACTGACCGCGGCGATCAGTCCCGACTTGTTCACCGCACCTCCTCCGGGAAATGCAATCTCACCAATCAAAGAAGGTTTTCGCGACAAAAGCAAGCATTTGCGGTGGTAGCGGACACTGTCGCGCGATCGTCGGCGCGAGGTCGCATGCAAGGACGCCAGCAAGGAACCGACGCGCGCCACGCGACGGACGCGCTCGCCGGAGCACCGGTTCCGGATGCGACCGTCAAGGCGACAAAAGTCCCTATGGACGGGAAAGGCAGTGTTTGCAAGGATTTTTCCGTGCCACAGCCCTTGCCCGACGGGACGTACGACGTCGTCGTCGTCGACGCCGAGGTCGACGACGACGACGACCTGCACCTCGAGGTCGCGGTCACGCTCGGGCCCCACATCGGCCGGATCGTGCGGCTCAGAAAATTGCACGTGGACGATCGCCGCGGGGTGCTCGGTGCCGGTGATCCGTACGCGCTGCTCGGGATACCGGGCACGCTGCGGGTGCGGGACGGTGCGCCGAGCTTCCGGCCGGAGACGGTGTGACGACCGTCACCGGCGGGTTCCGCCGCGGTCCGTTGTCAACGCGCCGTCGCTGCGCGTGGCGCTCTTCGTGACCGCGCCACAACCGACCGTACACGCGTTCACCGTGGTCGGAGGTGCATTTGCCGCCGAACGCGAGCATCGTGTCGCCCTCGGGCGCGCCGCCGACCGAGCGCGCCCGGCAACGTTTCGCGTCGCGAACTGTTCAGGGACCGCCGATGCCGCCCGATGAGCACTCTGCACGCCACCACGGCGCGGGCCCCGACGTCGGGGGTGGCGGCGACGCGCTGGCGACGATCCGTGCCGCAGCGGCGTCCTCGGGCGGTGCCGTGTACCTCGGCATGGGGTCAGTCGGGCCCGCGTGGGCCGGCGCGGAACAGGCGGTGCTCGTCCTCGGCCCGCCGCGCTCGGGCAAGACGTCCTCGATCGTGGTGCCGACCGTCCTGGGCGCGCCGGGCGCGGTGGTGTCGACCTCGACCAAACCCGACGTGCTGCGGGCCACCGCCGGGGCCCGGTCGAGGACCGGCCCGTGCCTGCTGTACGACCCGAGCGGCACCGTGGAGGCGCCGCCCGGCGTCGAGGCCGTGCGGTGGTCGCCGGTCGAGAGCTGCCGGACGTGGGACGACGCCCTGCTCGTCGCCCGCAGCCTGGTCGGCGCGTCGCGGCCCGGCGGTGGGGCGCACGCGGGCGGGTCGCTCACCGGAGCCGACCATTGGACCGAGCGAGCCGAGTCCCTCCTCGCCCCCGTCCTGCACGCCGCCGCCCTCGACGGCGCCACCCTCACCACGGTGCTGTCGTGGGTCGACCGCCGCCAGGCGTCGGCGGCCCTGGCCATCCTCGACGCCAACGGCGCGGCGCGTGCCGGGGACCTCCTGGCCGGCATCGCCGCCACCGACGGGCGCGAACAGAGCGGTATCTGGTCGACGGCGTCGGGCGTGCTCGGCGCCTACCGCAGCGAGGCCGCGCTGGCCACGACCGTCGCCCCCGATTTCGACGCCGGGGCCTTCTGCGACTCGTCGGCCACCCTGTACGTGTGTGCCACCGGAAGGCACCAGTCGGTGGCTGCGCCCCTGGTCGTGGGCCTTCTCACCGACATCCGCAGCGCGGCCTACGCCCGCTCCGCCGGCCCCGGACACGCCACGCCCGTCGTGCTCGCCCTCGACGAGGTGGCGAACATCGCCCCGATCCCGGACCTGCCGGGGATGGTGAGCGAAGGCGGTGGGCAGGGCCTGCTGACGCTGGCGTGCCTGCAGGACCTGTCCCAGGCGCGCGGCCGGTGGGGCACGGCGGCCGACGGGTTCCTGTCGCTGTTCGGCACGACCGTCGTGCTCCCGGGCATCGGCGACGTGCGCACGCTCGAGGCGATGTCTGCCCTCGCCGGCGAAGAGGAGGTGCGCACGCGGTCGGTGAGCATTCCGCAGGCGCAGCCCCGCGGTCTGGGCCGGGCACTGGCGCGGGTCGTGCTCGGGCCCCGGGGCCAACGCACCGAGCACGTGCCGACGACGACCACGTCGACGGTGATGCGGCGTCGGCTCCCCGTGGACGCCGTGGCGCGCGGGGAGCAGGGGATGGCGCTCGTCGTCGACGAGCGCAACCGCATGGGATGGGTGAGGCTGACGCCGTGGTTCACCACCGAGCCGTGGCGGACGGCGGCCCTCGGCCATGACCTCGCCCGCAGGTCCGGCCATGACCCCGGCCACGACCTCGCCCACGACCCCGGCCGCAGCGCCGGCCGTGACGTCGGTCCCGGGCGCGCCGGGACCGGGCCGGCCTCCGGCCTGCACCCGCCCCTTCCGCCGCCGGACCTCGGGCTCGGGGGGCGCTGACCGGGGCTCCGACGGGCATCCGGGAGCTCGGGGACGGCCCCCTCCGGTGCGGTGGAAGAACGAACATATGTTCGATAGGGTCCGACCATGGGCCCGCATCACTCCGCTACCCCGGCCCCGGTCATGTCCCGGAAGCAGGGAAGACGTCCCGTCGGGTCAGACCATGTCGGCGCCGCCCTCGTCGCTCGCGCCCGGCCCACCTCCTCCAGCCGCGACCAGCTCCTCCCCGTGCTCCGGGCCCTCGCCCCCCTCCTGCCCGGTGGGGGGCTGCAGCGGGGCGGCGTCGTGGCCGTCGACGCCGGTGGCCCGGGCGCGGGGGGCGGCACCTCGCTGGCCTTCGCCCTGCTGGCGGCGGCGTCGACCGCCTCGTGGTGCGCAGCCGTGGGAACGGCCGACCCCGGGATCGTGGCGCTCACCGAGATCGGGGTGGACCTCGAGCACCTCGTGCTCGTCCCCCGCCCCGGGCCCCTGTGGGCCCGGGCGGCCGCCACCCTCCTCGACGGCGTGGACGCGGTGCTGGTGCGCCCGCCCGGCCCCGTGCGCCCGGGGATGGCGAGGCGGCTGGCCGCCCGCGCCCGCGAGCGGCGCGCCGTGCTGGTGGTGCTGGCCCGACCCGGCGGGTGGCCCGAGGGCGCCGACGTCCGGCTGGCCGTGCAGGAGGGGGCGTGGGAGGGGGTGGGGACGGGCCACGGCCATCTCCGGGGCCGGCGGGTGGAGGTGGTGGCCACCGGCCGGAGGGCTGCCGCCCGACCGGTGCGGGTCGGGCTCTGGCTCCCCACACCCGCGGGGCCGGTCACGGCGGCGGGCACCGGCGCCAGGGACGAGGGGAGCGAGAAAAGCAATAGAAGCAACAGAAGCAACAGAGAGGTGGAAGGGGACGGTGGAACGGCTGCTCGTCGTGTGGTGCCCGGGCCTCCTTGAGGAGCGGGAACACGGGCGCGAGGCCAGGGCGCTGCGCGCCGTGGTGGCGGCGCTGGAGGTGTTCGCGGCGCGCGTCGACCCCGTTCGCCCGGGTGTGTGCGCGGTGCCCACCCGGGGCCCCTCGCGGTACTTCGGAGGCGACGAGGCCCTGACCCGCCTGGCCGCCGGGGCGGTGGCCGGGCACGAGGTGGGCCTGGGGATCGCCGACGGCCTGTTCGCCGCCGTCCTGGCCGCCCGGGCCGCGGTGGGCACCGGGCCGGTGATCGTCCCTCCCGGCGAGACCCCCGCCTTCCTCGCCCCGTGGCCGGTGGCCACCCTCGACCGCCCCGAGCTCGCCGACCTGCTCACCCGCCTGGGGATCCGGACCCTGGGCCGGTTCGCCACCCTGCCCGGCCCCCAGGTGCTCGCCCGCTTCGGGGCCGACGGTGCCCTCTGCCAGCGGGTGGCCCGGGGGGTCGAGGGCGAGCTGCCCGGGTTCCGCCGGTTCTTCCCGCCCCCCGGCCCCGGCCCGGGCCCGCGTCCGGGCCCGGGCGCCGGCGCCGCCCGGGTCACCCGTCAGGCGGGGTTCTGGGGCGACACGGCCGACGCCGATGCCCGGGCCGCCCGCGTGGTGGCCGGCGTCCAGGAGCTGCTCGGTCCCGGGGGCGTGGTGCGGGGCAGGCTCCAGGGCGGGCGGGGCCCGGGCCAGCGTGCCCGGCTCGTCCCCTGGGCCGGCCGCACCGGGGAGGTGGAGGCGCCGGGAGGCCCGTGGCCGGGACAGGTCCCCCCGCCGGCTCCCGTCGTGGTGCTCGACCGGCCCGTCCCCGCCCTGCTCACGGACGCCGCCGGCCGGGCCGTGGGCGTGACCGGGGCCGGGACGGCCACCGCCGCCCCCGCCCGCCTGTCGGTGACGGGCGGGCCGTGGGTCGACGTGGTCGGGTGGGCGGGGCCGTGGCCGTCCGACGAGCGGTGGTGGTCGCCCCGGCGCCGCCGGCAGGCCCGCATGCAGGTCGTCACGGCGGGGGGCGCCGCCCACCTGCTCACCCGGGAACGGGGGGGCTGGTGGCTGGAAGCGACCTACGACTGACGAGCCCCGGCCGGCCCCGATGACCACCCCGTACGCGGAGCTGCACTGCCATTCCAACTTCAGCTTCCTCGACGGCGCCTCGCACCCCGAGGAGCTGGCCGCCGAGGCCGTGCGGCTCGGCCTCGACGCCCTCGCCCTCACCGACCACGACGGCCTGTACGGGGTGGTCCGCTTCGCCGAGACGGCCCGGGCCCTGGCACTGCCGTCGGTCTTCGGCGCCGAGCTCACCCTGGTCGCGGGCGGCCGGGCGGGCAGGCGCACCGGTGACCCCGACCCGCCCGGCACCCATCTGGTGGTCCTGGCGCGCGGCCCCGAGGGGTACGCCCGCCTGAGCCGGGCCATCACCGAGGCCCACCTCGCCGGCGGGGAGAAGGGTCGGCCCACCTGCACCCTCGAGGACCTGGCCGGCCGGCACCGGGGGAACGGCCACGACGGCCACTGGGTCGTCCTGACCGGCTGCCGCAAGGGTGCCGTCCCGACCGCCCTCACCACCACCGGGCCCACCGCCGCGGGGCGCGAGCTCGACCGGCTCGTCGACGCCTTCGGCCGCGACGGCGTGGCCGTCGAGCTGTGGGACCACGGCGACCCGCTCGACACCGCCCGGAACGACGCCCTCGCCCATCTCGCCGTCAGCCGGGGCGTGGACATGGTGGCCACCAACAACGTCCACTACGCCACCCCGGCCCGCCACCGGCTGGCCACCACCCTGGCCGCCGTGCGGGCGCGCCGTCCCCTCGCCGAGCTCGACGGCTGGCTCCCCCCCGCGGCCACCGCCCACCTCCGCTCGGGCGCCGACCAGGAGCGCCGCTTCGCCCGCTGGCCCGGCGCCGTCGCCCGGGCCGCCGAGATCGGCCGCGCCTGTGCCTTCGACCTCCACCTGGTGGCCCCCGGGCTCCCCGACTGCCGCGTGCCGGCGGGGCACACCGAGCAGAGCTGGTTGGTGGAGCTGGTGGGCCGGGGGGCGACCGCCCGCTACGGCCCACGGGCGTGCGAACGGGTGCCCGGCGCGTGGGCCCAGATCGACCACGAGCTCCAGGTGATCGGTGCCCTCGGCTACGCGGGGTACTTCCTGATCGTCTGGGACATCGTGGAGTTCTGCCGCCGCCACGACATCTACTGCCAAGGGCGGGGATCGGCCGCCAATTCCGCCGTCTGCTACGCGCTCGGCATCACGCGGGCCGATGCCGTGGCGCTGGGGCTGCTGTTCGAGCGCTTCCTCTCCCCCGAGCGCGACGGGCCGCCCGACATCGACGTCGACATCGAGTCGGGCCGGCGCGAAGAGGTCATCGCCTACGTCTACGAGCGCTACGGCCGTCACTGCGCCGCGCAGGTCGCCAACGTCATCACCTATCGGGCCCGGTCCGCCATCCGCGACGTGGGCAAGGCCCTGGGGCACACCCCCGAGGAGGTGGACGCGTGGGCCAAGGCCGTCGACCGCGGTGAACCGCTCGACCGCGGCGGCCCCCTGCCGCCGTTCGTCGGGCAGATGGCCCGGGAGATCCTCGACTTCCCGCGTCATCTCGGACTGCACTCCGGGGGGATGGTGCTCTGCGACCGGCCCGTCATCGAGGTGTGCCCCGTGGAGTGGGCGCGTCATCCGGGGCGCAGCGCCCTGCAGTGGGACAAGGACGACTGCGCGGCGGCGGGGCTCGTCAAGTTCGACCTGCTGGGGCTCGGGATGCTCGACGCCGTACACCGCACCGTCGACCTGGTGCGCGCCGCACACGGCGTCGACGTCGACCTGGCGATGCTGGCCCAGGAGGACGCCGTCTACGACATGTTGTGCCGCGCCGACACCGTGGGGGTCTTCCAGGTGGAGAGCCGGGCCCAGATGGCCACCCTGCCCCGCATCCGGCCACGGTGCTTTGCGGACCTCGTGGTCGAGGTGGCGATCATCCGCCCGGGGCCCATCCAGGGCGGGTCCGTGCACCCCTACATCCGGCGACGCCAGGGGCTCGAGGCCCCCGACCCGCCGCACCCGCTGCTCCGGCGGGCGCTCGAGAAGACGCTGGGGGTGCCGCTGTTCCAGGAGCAGCTCATGCAGATCGCCATCGACGCCGCCGGGTTCACCCCGGCCGAGGCCGACGAGCTGCGCCAGGCCATGAGCTCCAAGCGCTCGGGGGCGCGCATGGCACGCCTGTCCGAGCGGCTCTTCGCCGGCATGGCCGAGCGGGGCATCACCGGGTCGGTGGCGGAGGAGATCGTCGAGAAGTTGGCGGCGTTCGCCAACTTCGGCTTCCCCGAGAGCCACGCCGTGTCGTTCGCCTACCTCGTGTACTCGAGCGCGTGGCTCAAGCTGCACTATCCGGCGGCGCTGTGCGCGGGGTTGCTCAACGCGCAGCCCATGGGGTTCTGGTCGCCGCAGTCGCTCGTGGCCGACGCCCGGCGCCACGGCGTGACCGTGCACGGACCGCACGTCGACGTGTCGGGAGCCGAGGCCACCCTGGCGTGGGACCTCGACGCGCCACCCGCCGGCGCAGCGCTCGGCCACCGGCAGCCCGCGGTCCGGATGGGGCTCACCGCGGTGCGCGGCCTCGGTGCGCCGGTGGCCGAGCGCATCGCCGCCAACCGTCCCTTCGCGTCGGTGGAGGACCTCGTCCGCCGGACCGGGGCGCGACGCCCGCAGCTCGAGGCCCTGGCCACCGCCGGCGCGCTCGAGGGCCTGCCGGGGCGCGACGGCGCCCCCGAGATCCGCGGGCGCCGACGGACCCTGTGGGCGGCCGGGGCGCTCGCCCAGGGCACCGCGGAGCGGCTGCCGGGGCTCGTGTCGGGAGAGGAGGCACCGCCGCTCCCCGACCTCACGCCCCTCGAGGAGGTGGAGGCGGACATGTGGGCCACCGGGCTCACCGTCGGGCCGGGCGCGGTGGAGCTCGCCCGGCCCCGGCTCGACGCCATGGGGGTGGTCCCCGCCGGACGGCTGGCGGGCGCCGAGACCGACGGCAGGGTCCTCGTCGGCGGGGTGGTCACCCACCGCCAACGCCCCGAGAGCGCCAAGGGCACCGTCTTCCTCAACCTGGAGGACGACACGGGCATGGTGAACGTCATCTGCTCCCCCGGCGCGTGGGAGCGCTGGCGCCACGCGGCGCGGGGGTCCCCCGCCCTGCTGGTGCGGGGGCGCATCGAGCGGGTCGACGGGGTGGTGAGCGTGGTGGCCGAGAAGATCTCCCCGTTGGACCTCGGGGGTGCTCCCGTCCAACCGTCACGTGACTTCCGATAGCACAACGTTGGGGGAGCGTTGCGAAATCTTTCAAGACGGCCCCGGACGATGCCGATATCGCGGGTGCAGATCCCGCCGCGCCGTGCGGGGAGTCGGGGCAGGTCGCCCCGGAACGGGGGCGACCACGAGGAGAGCCAGACCATGAAGAGCTGTGCGGGCCAACTGGTGGTCCACCGCGACGGGACGGTGGCCTACTGCACGGAGGAGAACGCCGGGCGCACGTGCCCGGGCGAGGACCGACCGCATCGCGGCGGCTTCTTCGCCTGCCGGGTGGTCGACGACGAGACCTGCACCTACTGCAGCCTGACGCCTACGCTCGCACCGCGCTGAGCACAGCCGGGCACCCGTCCGGGCCGCGCCCTCGCACCGCCTCGCGCACCTCGGGTTTGAATCGTCGCGCCGCCTCGCGCATCGGGTCCGCACCGTCGCGCCGGCGGCACCGTGCCGTCCGCCAACGTGCACGGTGTCGCTCGGGATCATGGGCCGGCTCGGTGTCCGCCACCCATCCGACGCGGTCGTCTCGCACACGTTCCCGCCACGGATGACGCGCGTCGCGCCTGCGAATCATCATCACGACCACGCATGGTGGGAATCCGTTGTGCATCGCTTGTTCCATCCGACCTGCACGCGGGCCGATCCCCTAGGTGACATCGGGCCCGCAGACGAAACGCCCGGCGACGAGGCCTGCAACCGGCGGGGGGCAGGCGAGCGGAAGCGAGGTGAGGGTTGTGCAGATCTGCGACGGATGCCTCGTCTTGCACCGCGACGGTGAGATCGCATACTGCTCCGAGGAGCTCGACGGCAACAGCTGTGCCGGCTACGACCTGCCCCACCTGGCAGGCGTGATGGCATGCCGCATCACGCCGCGCGGGACGCGCTGCCGGCACTGTGACGACGTCATGCGCATCCGCCTGATGGTGGCCCCCGACTTCGTCCCCGACGGCCTGCGCACCGTCGTCAACTGACCGGCCGGGCCCCGACGCCCGGACGCCCGTCGGGCTCCGTCGCCGTCCCCAGGCACGGCCCACCACACCCCGAGGCGTCTGCGTCCGGGGCGGCCCCGCTCTGTCACCCGTCCTTCACGTTCGGCAGCTAAACCTGTGGGCGTGAGGGTCCTGGTCGCCGAGGACGATACGGGCCTGCGCGACGTGCTCGAGCGTGGCCTGCGCGAGAACGGCTACGTCGTCGATGCGGTGGCCGACGGCGACCGGGCCATCGCCTTCCTCCGGACCTACGAGTACGAGGTGGCCGTGCTCGACTGGCGTATGCCGGGGACCTCGGGGATCGACGTCCTGCGCGACGCCCGCCGCCGCGGCCTGTCGGTGCCGGTCCTGATGCTGACGGCCCGGGACGCCCCGAGCGACCGCGTCACCGGCCTCGACGAAGGCGCCGACGACTACCTCGTGAAGCCGTTCGACTTCGGGGAGCTCCTGGCGCGCATCCGGGCGCTGCAGCGCCGTCCGCCGGCGACACACCCACCACAGCTCGTCGTGGGGGACGTCGTGTTCGAGCCGGCGACTCGCCGGGCGACGGTGGCGTCGACCGAGCCGGCGCTCACCGCCACGGAACTGTCCATCCTCGAGATCCTGATGCGGCGGTCCCCGGCGGTCGTCGACCGCCGGTCGATCGCGGTCCACGTATGGGACGAGGAGGCCGACGCCCTCGGATCGAACACGATCGACGTCCACCTCGCCCGGCTGCGGGCCAAGCTGGCGGGGGCCGGCGCGCGGATCGAGACGGTCCGGGGCATCGGGTACCGCATGGTGCCGCTCGAGGAGCCCGGGACGGGGAGCTCCGCATGAGTGCGCCGGACTCGCCCGGCCGCTCGCGACTGGCCTCGGCGGCGCGCGTGGCGGCGGTGGCGACGCTGCTGATCGCGGTGGTGTACGTGGGCGTGGTCGCCGTGCTCGACGTGATCGTCTTCGACCGACAGGTGCACCAGGTCGACGCGCGACTGCGCGACCACCTGCGGGTGGCGGTGGCGACCGTCGATCCCACGGCCGCAAACGCCGACACGTACACGAGCGGGGAACTCGACGACGCCCCCGTCTTCTACTGGCGCGCCGCCACCGCCGGCGCCAGACCCCTCCCGCTCGGCGACGCCCCCGTGTTGCCCCCGGGCGCGTGGACGCGCGACGGCCGCCCCGTCACCGCCACCGTGGGCACCAGCTCGTTCCGCACGATGTCGATACGCTCGGGGGCCGGTTGGCTCATCGCCGGACAGAGCGTGGCCGAGGCCAACCACGCCCGTGGGGTCCTGGTGATCAGCGAGGCGATCGCCGGGCCGGTCCTGCTCGTGGCCACCTTCCTCGGCCTCCTCGTCATCGGGCTCAAGGCCTCCTCGCCCGTCGAGCTCGCCCGCCGGCGGCAGCTCGAGTTCACGGCGGACGCCTCGCACGAGCTGCGGACCCCGCTGAGCGTCATCGACGCCGAGATCAGCCTGGCGCTCGGTGCGCCGCGCCAGGCCGACCAGTACCGGGAGGTCCTCGACCGGATCAGCAACGAGAGCGGCCGGCTCCGCCGCATCGTCGAGGACCTCCTCTTCCTCGCCCGCTTCGACTCCGAGCCGGCTCCCCCCGGCGCGGAGCCCGTGGACCTCGCCGCCGTCGCCGCCGGCTGCGCGGACCGCTTCGGGTCGGTGGCGGTCGCCCGCGCCGTGGAGATCGTCGTGCGCCGCCACGGCGACGGGCCGACCGCCATCAACGCCCCGCCGGAGTGGGTCGACCGCCTGGCAGGGGTCCTGGTCGACAACGCCTGCCGCCACGCCGGCACGGGGGGAGCCGTCCACATCGTGGTGGGCACCCACGGCGCCCGGGTGAGCCTGGCGGTCGAGGACAGCGGGCCCGGCATCCCTCCCGGCGACCGCGACCGGCTGTTCGACCGGTTCCACCGCTCCACCGAGGCGGGGGGCGCGGCGGGCCTCGGGCTCGCCATCGCCGACTCGATCGTCCGCTCGACCGGCGGGCGGTGGCGCATCGGCGACGCGTCGATCGGCGGGGCGCGCATGGAAGTCGTGTGGCACCGCTCCCGCTCGCATGCGCGGGATCAGGGGATCGTCAACCGAGATGCGCCGTCGCCCAGGCCAGCCACGGGCCCGACCGGCCCACGAGCAGCAGACCGAGCAGGACCCCGATGACGAGGCTCCCCGCCACCGCCCACTGACGCAGGCCGGCGCCCCGGACGTCACGGCGGGTGCGGCGATACCAGTCACGCGGTGCCAGGCGGGCGGTGTCGACGAGGTGCCCGAGGACGTGGAGGGCCATCACGCCGAACCATCCGACGAAGCTCGCCTTGTGGAGGAAGAGCAACTCCTGGCGGGTGCCTCCCGGTGCCACCAGCAACGCCACACCCGTGCCGAAGACGACGACTGTCGACGCCACCACCAGGGGCCCGAGCAGGCGCAGGAGCGCGGGCGGGGGGCCCTTGCGGCGATACGCCTCCGAGCCGCGGTAGTAGCGCACGAACCGGTAGAGCGTGCTGCCGATCTTGAGGGCCACGGGCGGGACGAGGAGCATGCCGATGAAGACGTGGGGGGCGAGCAGGCGGCGGATCGACAGCACGGTCACGCCCTCGGCCGCCAGCAGGACGAAGAGCACGGCGGCCACCGACCCGGTCAGGCGGGCGTTCGCCTCGGGGCCCGCGTCGGAGGCCTCGGGCGCCCCGGGGTCGTCCCGGTGCCGCATGTCTCCTGGACGCACGACCATCGCGCCCCCACGGTACGCGCCCCGCATGACGACGACGTGAAGGGCCCAGGCCCGTCCGGTACCGTCGCGACCGTGCCCCGGGTCGCGCCGGGGCGCTCCACCCGGCGACGAAGGGGCCAGTTGGACCAGCCGAGCCTGCATCCACGCCCGCCCGGGCGGACGGCCCGGGTGCGGACGGCCCGGGTGCGCACGGTCCGGGTGGCGGTAGCCGTCGTGGCCGTCGGCGCCCTCGGCACCGCCGTCTCCCTGGCGGTGGCCTCGTCGCCGGGCCACGCCCGTTCCCCCGGCAGGAAGCCGGGGACCGCCACGACGGCGCCGGCCCGGGCCGCGCCCCACTCGACGGTGGCGTCGGCCACGAGCCCGGCCCCCACGACCACCGGCCCCATCCCGACCACGACGGCTCCGGCCGGCGGGGTGGCGACGCCGACGTACGCGGTGGCGGACCAGACCTTCACGCTCGTGGACCCGACGCGCCCGACGCCGGCTCGGGGGTCGGTGCCGGTGTCGGCTGGACGCGTGCTGCGGACAGTCGTCCGTCGCCCCGCGGGCCTCGCCGGTCCACTCCCCCTCGTCGTCTTCGCCCACGGGTACGCCACCGACCCCGAGACCTACGAGCCCCTGCTCGACGCGTGGGCGGCGGCGGGGTACCTGGTGGTGGCGCCCGACTGCCCGGGATCGGCGAGCGACGGGCCCGGCACGCCCGTCCAGGACTACGCGGCGCAGGCCCGGGACCTGTCCTTCGTGATCAGCGCCATCCTGAACGGGAACGCCGGACCGGTCCAAGCCGACCAGGTCGAGCCCGGCCAGATCGTCGTCGCCGGGCACAGCGACGGCGGGACGGCCGTCACCATCATGGCGCTCAACCCCGCCTATGCCGACCCCCGCGTGAAGGCGTACGTCAACATGGCGGGGCAGATCCCGACAGACGTCCCCGGCCCCTGGGCATCGAGCCCGGTGTCGGGCGCGCTGCTGGTGGCGGTGGGCGATCGCGACCAGTACGGCAACCTCGCCCTGTCGACGGCGATGTTCGCCGCGGCCCGCATGCCGAAGGCCTTGCTGGTCGTGCCGGGCGGCGACCACCTCGGCACCTTCGTGGCGTCGTCGGCCGTCGCCGCGCAGGTGCGCGCCGCCACGGTGCGATTCCTGGGCGCCGTCTTCGCCTCGAGCACCCGCTCGTTCACCCCCTCGCAACTGGGGCAGGCGGTACGGGGAACGGGCCCCTCACCCCCGTTCACCGTGACCACCGCCGATTGACGGCGTCCCGCCGGAGGGTCAGGAGACGTAGAGCTGGCCGTCGGAGCCCTTGGCGATGGTGATGCGCCCCAGGCCGGTCGCCGCCGGGCCCTGCTCGACGTTGCCGGTGCGACCGTTGAACACCGACCCGTGGCACGGGCAGATGAACTTCCCGTCGGAGCCCGAGTACTCGACGATGCAGCCGGCATGGGGGCACACCGCGTCGAAGGCGATGAACTTCCCGGCCGTCGGTTGCACCACGAGCGACGGGTCGCCCGAGCTCGGGTCCTGGAACGACGCCGCTCCTCCGACGGGCACGACACTGGCGGCGCCGATCCGGGTGCCCGACGGTTGCTTGACCGGCGTGGTGCTCGCCGGGGTGCTCGACGACGTCGGCGATCCCGCCGTGGTGGACGTGCTCGGAGCCGCCGTGGTGGAACTTGCCGCCGCCGAGCTTCCCAGCGTCGGTGCGCCCGACCGTTGGGTGGCACCGCCGACGAGCCGCCCGAGCCCGGCCGCCAGGCCGGCGCCGAGGACGGCCGCCACCGCCACGGCACCGGCCACCATCCCCCGGATGGTGAAGGCGCGCCGGTCGATGGCGTCCTTGTCCGGTCGGGGCGCGGTGTGGGGCCCACGCGCGAGGTACGGACACGGCATGGGCTCGCACGGCGCACGCTTCCTCGCCTTGCATGTCCCCCGGTCGTACGAGCCACAGATCTGCTGGACGGTCTCGAACGGGAGCGGGACCAGGGACGCCGGGCCCGCGCCGGCGTCCCGGCGAGCGAGGTCGGTCGACACCGCGTCGGCTGACAGCACGCCACCGGCGCCGGCGACGAGCAGGGGTGTCCAGGCGAAGACGAAGACGATGTCGGACCCCGTGTAGTACGGGCTCGCGTGGAAGCTGATGGTCAGGAACAGCCCGAACGACAGGAGCATGCCCGCTCCGGCGGCGAGGCGCGTCCACAGGCCGACCAGCGTCGCCACCCCGATGGCGACCTCGCCCAGCGCGATGAACACACCGAGCGGCACGGCCACATGCACGAGGTGCGCCACGAGACCGTGGATGGGGCTGCGCCGGGCGGCCGCCGTCAGCTGCGACTGGATGGAGGCGGGGTTCGAGGCGTCGAAGAAACCCGGGTTGGCGAGCTTCTGGAGCCCGGCGAAGGTGAACGTGAACCCGAGGAAGGCGCGCAGGGGAAGCAGCGCCCATCCGGCCATGGTGGTGGCGCCCGGCACCGGCCCGTAGCGCGCCCACGCGTCCCGCCACCGGACCATGTCCGGGCGGCCAGGCGCAGTGGTCGTCCTCCGCTGGTGCTGGTTGGTCCGTTGCAGAACCATCATCCTCCCGCAGCCCGGTGGCCGTGTGGCATCGCCCCAGGCAGGCGCAACGCACCCTAACCAGGGCGCCTTACGGTGCCATGAACACCACGCACACCGTGCAGCCACCGCCCAGCGACGGCCCAGGGGTCGCCGTCAGCCGCCGGCAGCACGAGCCCCGGAGACCGCACGCGGCGCCGTCCGAGGACCCGTCGCTGGCGGGGGAGGGCTCGAACCTCCAACATCCGGCTCCAAAGGCCGGCGTTCTGCCGATTGAACTACCCGCCAAGGGTGGGTCGACCCATAACCGTAGGTGACGTCACGCCTCGATCAGCTCGATCCGGTTGCCGAAGGGGTCGTCGACGTAGCACCGCCGAACCCCGGGCACCTCCCCGTCGAACCGCACCTCGCAGCCGGCGGACCCGAGCGCCGCGCACAGGGCGTCGAGCTCCTCGACGAGCAGCGCGGGGTGGGCCTTGCGCGCCGGCCGGAAACCGTCCTCGGCGCCCAGATGCAGCGTCACCCGGTCGTTCGAGAACCAACACCCGCCCCGGGCCGCCAGGGCGGGCGGCTTGGGGCGCTCCTCCAACCCGAGGAGCCCGGCGTAGAACACCCGGGCGCCAGCCTCGCCGCCCGGGGGCATGGCCAACTGGACATGGTCGACGGCCACGAGCCGGTGACCCACGACCCACCTCCGATGGAGCACGTTCCGGTCCTGGCCCGAGGCTACTTGGCGGATGCACGGGCCGGCCCGCTAACCTGCGGGCAGTCATGGGATCCCTGATCAAGAAGCGCCGCAAGCGGATGCGCAAGAAGAAGCACAAGAAGATGCTGAAGGCCACCCGCTGGCAACGGCGGGCAGCCGGCAAGTAGGTCGCACGGCCCCGCTCCCGCCCTCCGGGCGGGAGTGCCGCGTCGGGACCGGTCCGTCAGCGGCGGTCGAACGCAGGGACCGTCCGCACCGCCACCAGCGGGGCCCGGTCGTCCTTCATCACGAGGAACTCCCGGCCGTCGAGGCCGAGGCCGTCGGGCTCCCCCTCCACGAACCACGCCGACCCGCTGCCCGCCAGCCGCGGCCGTTGCCCGGTGAGCTCGCCCAGCCGGTCGCGCCAGTGGGCCAGCACGGGGACGACGTCGATGGCGGCGTCCTCGAGGTCGTTGCCACCCTCGGCCGCCGCCGCCGCCTCGCCCGTGCCGTCGCCTCCCGGACGCGCCCGCCGGTCGTCCCACGCCTTGTAGACGGCGCCGGTGTCGACGGCGATCGGCGGCAGCAGGAGCACGAACCGACGGTCCTCGAAGGCGAGGGGCTCGACGGTCTCCCCCACCCCCGTGACCCGTGCCCGCCCGCCCCAGACGCAGAAGGGGACGTCCGCGCCGACGCGGGCCGCCTCGTGGAGATCGGTGACCTGCGCCCATCGCAGCACGGCGGCGGCGTCGGCGGAGCCGCCCCCGAGGCCCGCTCCCGTCGGGATGCGCTTCACGATGCGCACCGCCGCGCTGCGGCCGGCGAGGGCGAGGGCACGGGCCACCAGGTTGTCGGGCCCGGTGGGCACGAGGCCGACACCGAGCGAGCCCACCACGTCGTCGACCACCGAGATGCCCGCCCCGGGCTCGAAGGTGAGCGTGTCGACGAGGTCGATCGACACCATCTCGGCGTCGAGCAGGTGGTAGCCGTCGTGGCGGACCCCGGTCACCCGCAGCGAGAGGGTCAGCTTGGCCGGGGCCGGCATGGTCAGCCGCGCCCTGGAGCGTGCCCCGTCGGCCGGGGCGCTCACGGACCGCCGTCCCCGGGCAGGCATGCCGCCAGTCTTCCCCATTCCTCCACCGAGAGGCTCTCGGCGCGGGCCTCGGGGTCGATGCCCGCCGCGGCGAACACCTCGGCCGGGACGGTGCCGGCGAGCGCCCGGCGGAGCATCTTGCGCCGGTGGGCGAACCCGGCCCGCACCAGCGCGAACAGCCGGGCGGCAGGGACGGTACCGGGGTCGACGGCCACCGACGGCCGCCGGTCGATGCGCACCAGCGCCGACTCCACCTTCGGCCGCGGCACGAACACCGACGCCGGGACGCGGCCGACGACGCGCGCCGTGGCGTGGTACGCCACCTTCACCGACACCGCACCGTAGGCCTTGCCGCCCGGCGCGGCGGCGAGGCGCTCACCGACTTCGCGCTGCACCATGACCAACATCGACGCCACCGTGGGCGCCTCGTCGAGGACGCGCAGCACGACAGGGACGGCCACGTTGTACGGAAGGTTCGCCACCATCGTCCACGACGCCGACAGCCCGTCCGGCCCGGCCCGCTCGGCGCCCACCGGTTCGGAGGCTGCGAGCAGCGCTCCCCAGTCGAGGGTCAACGCGTCGGCCTCGACGACGCGCGCCCCCACGGGCTCCACCTGGGCGCGGAGCAAGGGGGTCAGATGACGGTCGAGCTCCACGGCCACGACGGTCGCACCGGTGTCGGCCAGCGCCAGCGTCAACGCCCCGAGCCCGGCGCCGATCTCGACGACGCGCGCCCCCGGCCCGACCCCGGACATGCGGGCGATGCGGCGGACGGTGTTGGCGTCCACCACGAAGTTCTGGCCGAGGGCCCGGCTCGGGCGCAGGCCATGGGTGCCGAGGAGCTCTTCGACCTGCCGGCGCGACAACGTCACGGCCGGCATCCTGTCGCCGCCCGCGGACGGCGGGCGGTCACCAGGTCAGGCGCACCTCGACGACGCCCACCGACGGGCTGGCCAGCTGGGAGAACGTGGACTCGGAGAGGTCGATCACCCGCCCCGTGGTGGTCGCCTCGCGGTCGTCGACGGTACAGCGCGTCGACGCCCCGTCGGCGAGGTCCGTGACCGTCACGACCGTGCCGAACGCCAAGCCGGGGCTGGCGCAGGTGCCCGGCGCGGCCGGGTACCACGACGCCTGGCCCGTCGTGGTGTGCTGCGGGGGCGGTGGCGCCGTCGGCGTCGGGGCCCGGGGCGCCGTGGTGGCCGGCACCGAGGTGACCGGCGGCGTGGGTCTCGGCGCCGCCGGCGTCGGGGGCGAGGACGCCCGAGCCGGAGCGGCGGTCGTCGTGGTGGCGGGGAGCGCGGGCCGCAACGACACGTGCAGCACCCGCACGGGCGAGGTGGCGACAGCCGCGGCGGTCGCAGGGAGCGTCGGCCCCACCGACTCGACGAGATCCGCGAACGCGATGGAGACGGGCAGCGACGACGATCCACGTGACAACGTGGCGTCGGCCCGCGCGTGCGTCGCCTTGGTGGCGGCGTGGTGTCGGGCTGTCGGCGATGGGGCGCGTCCTGGTGTCGCGAGCAGGAGGAGCGGCACCACCACCACGGCGAGACAACATCCCAGCCGTACGGCGGGCCGCAACCCCCCGGCGCTGCGTGTCCGGGTCCTCAGAACTCCACCCTTTCTCTGCGGACTCGATGTCGACTGCGTCGGGATCGGATACGACGCTAGGCGCGTGTGCGCGCACCATCAATTCCGATCCGGAGCGACACACACGTCGTGCACGCACGAACAGGCCGTCTGTGCGGGCGAGATGAAGGACAGAGCGTGACCGGCCGACTACCTCCAACACATCGTCGTGCCTGTGCCCTGTGGACAACCCAGTTCCTGTGCGTGAAAACGCCACAGAGCGCAACGGTGTAGCTACGCCGAATGGGTCAGTGCTCGGCATGAGGAATACCGCCGGGATTCGCCGGGAACCGGGGCGTGCACGTTCACACCAGTGCGAACGCCGCTCGCGTGGCGGCGGTGCAGGACGCCGCGAGCGCGTCGGGCGTCAATCCCTTGACCACCGCCACCGCCTCCCCGACCTCCACCACCCAAGCCGGGCGGTTCTCCCGGCCCCGGTGCGGTGTCGGCGCCAGGAAGGGCGCGTCGGTCTCCACCAGCAGGCGGTCGCGCGGGCACAGCGCTGCCGCGGCGCGCACGTCGTCTGCTCCCTTGAACGTGACGATGCCGCTGAAGGACAGGAATGCGCCGAGGTCGAGGCACCGTCGCGCCTCCTCGGGTCCGCCCGTGAAGCAGTGCAACACCGTGCGCGCCGGCGGGCCCTCGCCGCGCAGGACGTCGATCGTGTCGTCCCAGGCCCGGCGCGAGTGCACGACGAGCGTCAGGTCGTGTTGGCGCGCCAGCGCGACCTGCGCGGCGAAGGCGTGACGCTGCGCATCACGCGGGGAGTGCTCGTAGTGGTAGTCGAGGCCGCACTCCCCCACGGCCACGACGATGCCGTCGGCATCGGACACCGCCTCGGCGAGGAGGCGCGCGATCTCCTCCACCCCCTGCGACGCCTCGTGGGGGTGCAGGCCCATGGTCGCCCATGCCCCGAAGCCGGCCGGGAGCGCCCACGACGCCGGATCGCCGCCACTGCGCGCCGCCGCGGCGCGCGCCGCCACCGCCACCGCCACCGCCTGACGCGACGTGGCGGGATCGGTCCCCACGCACACGATGCCGACGACGCCGGCCTCGGCGGCCTCGGACAGAGCCGTGGCGACCTCGGTGCCCTCCGCCCGGTACCGGTCCTGGAGATGGCAGTGGGAGTCGATCCAGCGCGCCGCGGCGCCGGGTACAGCCCGGTCCTCGGCGCCGGTCACGCCGGGCGGCGGGGGAACAGCGGCGCCCCCTTCTCGACGGGCCGGCCGCCCGGATACCCGCCCCAGGTCGCGTCGGCGGGGACGCGGCGCTCGTCGGGCCGGCCGTCGAGCCCGAGCCGGCGCCAGATCTCGGCGCAGGTGTCGGGCATCGCCGGCGAGGCCAGCAGCGCCACGATGCGCAGTGCCTCGAGCGCGCTGCCGAGGACGGCGTCGACGGCCGGCCCGGGATCGGCCTTCCACGGCTCGGCCGTCTCCAACTCGGCGTTGGTCTCGTGGATGAGGTGCCACGTCGCCTCGAGGGCGAGGTGCGGCTGGGCGTCCTCCCAGGCGCGCGTGGCGTCGGCGAGTGCCGACGTGGCGACCGCCTGCAGCCGGCTGCCCGCGTCGGGCGCGGGGCCCACCCCGCCGCACTTGGAGCCGACCACGGTGGCCACGCGGGCGAGCAGGTTCCCGAGGTTGTTGGCGAGATCCGCGTTGTAGCGCGCCGTGATGCCCTCGTGGGAGAAGTCGCCGTCGACGCCGAACGGCGTCTCTCGCAGGAGGTAGTACCGCACGGCGTCGACGCCGAAGTCGTCGGTGAGCTGACGCGGCGAGATCTGGTTCGCCTTGGACTTCGACATCTTCTCGCCCGACACGAGCAGCCATCCGTGCACGAGCAGGTGGGCCGGGGGCTCGATCCCGGCAGCCATGCACATCGCCGGCCACCACACGCAGTGGAACCTGAGGATGTCCTTGCCGAGGACGTGGTGGACCGCAGGCCACCACGTCGCGAAGCGCTCCTGGTCGTCTCCGTACCCGATGGCGGTCAGGTAGTTGACCAGGGCGTCGTACCAGACGTAGAAGACATGGGCGGGGTCCCAGGGGACCTCGACGCCCCACGTCGTCGACGTCCGCGTGATGGAGATGTCCTCGAGCCCCCCCTTTATGATGCCGAGGGCCTCGTTGCGCTTCGACGCCGGGCGCACGGCGTCGGGATTCTCCTCGTACCACTGCAGGAGCCGGTCCTCGAAGGCGCTGAGCTCGAAGAAGTAGTTCTCCTCCTCGAGGAGCTCCACCGGTGTCCCGTGGATGGGGCAATTGCCGTCGACGAGCTCGGACTCCTTTTTGTAGTCCTCGCACGCCACGCAGTACAGGCCGCGGTACACCCCGAGCGTCGTGAACCCGTTGTCGTGGATCCGCTGCAGGAACTGCTGCACGGCGCGGTGGTGGCGGGGCTCGGTCGTCCGGATGAAGTCGTCGTAGGACATACCGAGCGCGGACCACGCCTCGACGAACCGGGTCGCCATGAGGTCCACCCACTCGGTGGGTCCGACCCCGTTGGCCTCGGCGGCCCGGGCGATCTTGTCACCGTGCTCATCGGTGCCGGTGAGGAAGAAGACCTCGTCGCCGCTCAGCCGGTGCCACCGTGCCAGCGCGTCGGCGATGACCATCGTGTAGGCGTGCCCGATGTGGGGCACGTCGTTCACGTAGTAGATCGGTGTCGTGACGTAGTAGCGGGGCACGGCCGTAGCGTACCGACCACGGTCGGCGCTGCGGACCGGGCCCGCAAACCGGCCGGCGTCGGGGCCACCCCCGACCTCACCAGTTGGCCACGTGGCACGCCCCGTGCCCGGTGCGCTCGACGTAGCGCTGGTGGTAGGCCTCCGCCGGCCAGAAGGTGGAGGCCGTGGAGACCTCGGTGACGATCGGGCGCCGGAAGCGGGCCTGATGGCCGACGAGCGACTCCCGGACGAGCCGCTCCTGCTCGGCATCGTGCACGAAGACCGCCGACCGGTACTGGGTCCCGACGTCGGGGCCCTGGCGGTCGGGCGTGGTCGGGTCGTGGTGGCGCCAGAACTCCTCGAGCAGCTGCTCGTACGAGACGCGCGCCGGGTCGTAGGTCACGAGCACCGCCTCGGCGTGCCCCGTCGCCCCCGAGCACACCTGCTCGTAGGTCGGCTGGAGCCTCGCCCCGCCCGTGTAGCCGGAGACGGCGTCGACGACGCCCGGCACGCTCCGGAAGAAGTCCTCGACACCCCAGAAACAGCCCGCCGCGAACGTCGCCAGCGCCAGCCCTGCGGGGGCGTCACCCGGCTCCACCGGGGGTGCCTGGGTCGTGTCCGGTCCGAACCTCGCCATCGTCAGTCCTCTCCCGGGCTCTCGTGCTCTCGTGCCCTCGTGCTCTGGGTGCGCGCCGGGTGCCCCCCGCACGCCGCCGGGGCGCGTCACCGCCCGCACCCCGGACCGTTCCAACCACTGCTCATGCCCCGTCATTCCGGCGCCGCGCCAACGCCGCCTCGTAGGCGCGCCGGCGGGGCACCCCCAGGTCCTGCGCCACGCGGGCCGCGGCGTCGCGCAGGGAATCGCCGGCGACGAGCCGGCGCCCCACGGCGTCGGCCACCTCGGCGTCACCGGGGACCTCCACCGACGCGGGGGCGCCCCCGAGCACCACGACGACCTCTCCCCGCACCTCGCGCTCCTCGAACGCCGCGGCCGCCGCCGCCAGCGACCCCCGCCACACCTCCTCGTGGAGCTTGGTCAGCTCGCGGGCCACGGCCACGGGGCGGTCGGGACCACAGACGCCCACGAGGTCGGCGAGGGTGGCCGCCAGCCGCCCGGGCGCCTCGAACACGACGACGGTGCTGGCCGACCCGGCCACGGCGTCGAGGCGCCGGCGCCGCTCGGCGCCCCGCCGGGGCAGGAACCCCTCGAAGCAGAACCGGTCGGTGGGAAGCCCGCTCACCACCACGGCCGTCACCACCGCGCTCGGGCCCGGCACCGCCGTCACGGTGACGCCGGCGGCGACGGCCGCACCCACCAGCCGGCTTCCGGGGTCCGAGACGGCCGGCGTTCCCGCGTCGCTCACGACGGCGACGACCATGCCCGCGGCCAGGCGGGCGAGCACGTCATCGACGCGCGCCGCCTCGTTGTGGCCGTGCAGCGACAGCAGCCGCTTGCCGCTGATGCCGGCGTGGGCCAGCAGGGCCCGGGTGCGGCGGGTGTCCTCGCAGCACACCAGGTCCGCGCCCGCCAGGGCGAGGCGCGCCCGGGGCGAAAGGTCCCCGAGATTGCCGATGGGCGTGGCCACGAGGACCAACGTGCCCCGGGCCCCGTCGACCCCGGCACCGTCGCCGGGATTCATGGGGTGCCGCCGCCGGTCACCGGGGGTCGTGGAGCTCGAGCGTGTCGCCGACGCGCAGGCCCCAGCGCTCGAAGGCCCCCGCCTCCGCTTCGAGCACGGTCCGGGCGCGCCGGCGCGGCAGGGTCATCCGCCACGGGGCGAGGCGGACGACGTCGATCACGCACATCCGCTGGTCCAGGAACGCCACGTCGATGGCGAGGCGCATGGCGAAGCTGTGCACGGCGCGGGTGCGCGGCAGGATGAACGCGCCCTCGAAGGACGAGCGCCCCAACAGCCCGCGCATGCGCTCGGCGGACGTGACGGCGACCTCGGCGTTGGCCAGGACCACGCCGTCTCTCAGCAGCCACGTCGTCGAGGTCACGGCGGCTCCGTCGTGCTCACACGTTGAAACGGATCTCGAGGACGTCGCCGTCGGCCACCTCGTAGTCCTTGCCCTCGAGGCGGATCCGGCCCGCCGACTTGGCGGCGGCCCACGAGCCGAGCCCGATGAGCTCGTCCCAGTGGATCACCTCGGCCCGGATGAACCCCCGCTGCAGGTCCGAGTGGATGACCCCGGCGCACTCCGCGGCGTTGGCACCGGACCGGAAGCTCCAGGCCCTCGACTCCTTGTCCCCCGTGGTGAAGAAGACGCGCCGCCCGAGCAGGAGGTAGGCGCTGCGCGCCACCCGGGCCAAGGCGCCGTCGCCGAGCCCGAGGCCCTCGAGGAGCTCGGATCGCTCCGCCGCCGTGAGCCGGGACGCCTCGGCCTCGAGCTGGATGCACGCCCCCAGCACCTCGCCGTGCGCCTCGAGCGCGTCGGCCACCGGCTCCACGAGCTCGTCGACGCGGCCGAGGTCGTCCTCCCCGAGGTTGACCACGGCGAGCACGGGCTTGTCGGTGAGGAGGAAGAGGTTCTTGCGCGCGGCGCGCTCGTCCGGGTCGAGCCCGGCACGGTACAGCGGGGTCCCCGCCGAGAGCACCGCGTGGGCGGCCTCCATGGCCGCCACCTCCGCCGCCAGGCTCTTGTCGGCCCGCGCCGCCTTGCGCCGCTTGTCGATCTGCGCCTCGATCGTGGCCATGTCGGCCAGCACCAGCTCGAGCTCGAGCGTGGCCAGCGCGTCCACGGGGTCGGTGTCACCGGGAACCTCGGGGTCCTCGAAGGCCCGCAGCACCATGCACAGGGCGTCGACCTCGCGGATGCCGGCCAGGAAGCGGTTCCCGAGTCCCTCCCCCGCCGACGAGCCCGAGACCAGGCCGGCGATGTCCACCACCTCCATCCCGGCGCGCACCACCTTGCGGCTGGCGCTCATGGTGGCCAGTGCGTCGAGGCGGGCGTCGGGGAGGGGGGCGACCGCCACCGAGGTCTCGGTGGTGGTGAAGGGATGGGGCGCCACCGGTGCGGCCGCGCCGGTCAGGGCGTTGAACAGCGACGTCTTGCCGGAGTTGGGGAGTCCGACGATGCCGAGCCGTTCCATCGAGGAGACGCTACCGGCTGGCCGACCGGCCGATCTCCGCCGACGAGCCGGGCACCGGGCACATCGGTCGTGGCCGTCGGATGGGTCCGGTAACGTGGGACGCCATGTCGAAACGCACCGTCAAGCGCAAGATCCGCAGCAAGAAGAAGGCCAACCACGGCAAGCGGCCCAACGCCGGCCGCGGCTGAGCCTCCGGCGGGAGCGCCCGGCGGGCCGGGTCAGGGGCGGTAGGTCAGCCCCCGGGCCGCCACCCGCGCCACCAGCGGTGTCGGCAGGTCCGAGATGATGCCGTCGACGCCCAGGTCGAGCAGGCGGTCCATGGCGGCCACGTCGTTGACGGTCCACACGTGGACGGCCAGGCCGTGCTCGTGGGCGACGGCGACGAAGCGCTCGTCCACGACGACGACATCGCCCTGGGTGGCCGGCACCTGCAGGGCGACGTGGGCCGTGGCGGGTGGGTCCTCCCCGCCGTTGATCGCCCGCCAGAAGGTGGCGACGGCGAGGGTGCCGGCCGATATGGCGACGTCGGGCCCGAAGCGGGCGAACGACTCCGTGGCGATGTCGAGGAACGACGCCACGATGACGCGATCGAGGCCCCGGCGACCGGCGAGCTCCCGGGCGAGGAGTTCCTCGTAGGGCTTGACGGCGGGGGCCGTCTGCTTGATGTCGAGGTTGACCGCCACGTGCGGATGGTCGTCGAGGACGTCGAGGACCTCGGCCAAGGTGGCCACCCCGAACTCGCGCTCGTCGGGGGCCCGGCCGCGGTAGGGATAGGCGTCGGCGTCGAGGCCGGGCGTCTCGTCGCCCCCGGGCACGAACCAGTACGCGTTGTCGAGGGCGCGCACCTCCGCGAGGGTCATGGCGTGGATGGGCCCGTGGCCGTCCGTCGTGCGGTCGACGGTGCCGTCGTGGCACACCACGAGGTGGCCGTCGGCGGTGGCGTGGACGTCGAGCTCGATCCCGGTGACACCCAGCCCGAGCGCACGGCGCAGGGCGAACAACGTCGACGAGGGCGCTTCCCAGGCACCGCACTGGTGCGCGTAGGTGAGCACGCGGCGTCCCAGCCAGGGGTTGCCCGCGCCGCGCTCCACCGTGTCAACGGTAGCCTCTGGCGCGCCATGCTCGACCACATCCTGGTTGACCTCATCACCCAGACCCGCAGCGCGCTCGAAGACGCCCTGTTGCAGCGACAGGCGGTCGAGGAGCGTTTCCAGGTCGACGTGTTCCTCGGGGACGTGTCCTGGGAGACGTCGTACTCGCTCCCCGGCGAGGAGCAGCCTCCGCGTGTCCGTGCCGACCTGTCGCTCGACTGGCCGACATGGAGCCAGAGCGCCTACCGGTCGTGGTCGATCGGCGAGCCGCCCGTCGACCTGCCCGAGGTCGTGCTCGAGATCACCCTGCGCGTGCAGCGCCTGGCCGCCATGCCGGACCTCGACGCCGTCGTGGCCTGCCTCCCCGAGGAGAGCCCCGCCATCGGCGCCGACACGCTCGTGCGGGCCGCCCCCGTGGTGGAGCAGGTCTACGAGCCGGCCGGTGGTGGCCTGCGCTTCGCCGTGGAGACGACGTACCAGGGAACGCTGCGGCTGGACGAGGCCGCCCTCGAGGACGCCTCGTCGCTCGCCGGGCCGGTCGGGGCGCTCGGCCGGTGGGTGGCGTCGGTGCTCGTGCGGCTGGGGGACCTGGAGCTCACGTACCTGCCACCGGAGGCGTCGGCGGGCGACGGCGGCCACTGAGGGACCCAAGCACCTGGACCCGAGCACCTGGACCCGAGCACCCCACCCGCTCAGAGCAGGCCGGCCTCCACCGCCAGGGCACGCAGGTCGGCCTGGGGCCGGGCACCGACGTGGGAGATGACCTCGGCCGCGCACAGGCCGCCCAGCCGGGCGCAGCGCTCGGGGTCCTGCCCGTTCGTGAGGCCGTGGAGGAAACCGGCGGCATAGAGGTCGCCGGCCCCGGTCGTGTCGACCACGCGCTCGACGGGGTCGGCGGGGATGGCGACGGGCCCCGACGCGGTGACCACCACGGACCCGAGCGGCCCGCGGGTGAGGGCGGCGAGCAGCCCAGTCTCCTCGACCGCGGCCAGCGCGGCGTCGAAGGTGGCCGCGCCGAAGAGCAGCGTCGTCTCGTCCTCGTTGGCGAAGAGCACGTCCACCTCGCCGTGCAGCAGCTCCAGGAACTCCCGCTGGTGCCGCTGCACGCAGAAAGGATCGGAGACGCTCAGGGCCACGAGCGCGTCGTTGGCATGGGCGAGCTCCATGGCCCGGCGCATGGCGGCCTTGGCCGGGCCGAGGTCCCACAGGTACCCCTCCAGGTAGACGACCTGGGCCCGGGCCACGAGCTCCTCGTCGAGGTCCTCGGGCCCGAGCGTCGCCGCCACGCCGAGGTGGGTGGCCATGGTGCGCTCGCCGTCCTCGGTCACGAGGACCAGGCACCGCCCGGTGGCGCGGTCGGCGGCGGGGTCGCCGGACGGCTCCACCGGCGCCACCCGGGACATGGTGACCCCCGCCGCCGTGATGTCGTGGAGGAACACCTCCCCCAGCTCGTCGGCGGCCACCTTGCCGAGGTAGCCGACCCGGCCGCCGAGCGCGGCCACCCCCACGGCGGTGTTGGCGGCCGAGCCGCCGGAGACCTCGACGGCCGGGCCCATGGCCGCGTAGACCGAGGCCGCCCTCGCCAGGTCGACCAAGGTCATCGACCCCTTCGCCATGTCGAGCCGGCGCAGGTCGTCGGCGGTCGCGGTCGTCAGGACGTCGACGAGAGCCGAGCCGATGGCGACGACGTCGAGGGGCGCCCGGCGCCCGGCAGCGGTGGGGGGAGCGTCGGTCACAGCCCGGCAAGCTAGCCCGCCGAGCCGGTGGCGCGATCCAGCCCGGGTAGCCTGCCCACGATGACCGAGACGAGCGTGAGCGGACGCGTCGACCCGTCGGCGGAGCACCGGCTGCCCTACAGCGTCGAGCCGCAGCGCTACGACCTGCGGCTCGCCCCCGACCTCGAGGCCGCGACCTTCGCCGGGGACGTCCGCATCGAGGTGGTCGTCCACGACACCGTGCCCGAGATCGTCATGCATGCCGCCGAGCTGTCCGTGGCGTCGGCCCACCTCGAGCGCGCCGGCGAGGAACCCCGGGCGCTCGACGTCCGCCTCGACGCCGAGACCGAACGGCTGGTCCTCGCGCCCGCGGCGCCGCTCGACCCGGGCCCGGCGGTCATCGCCATCGAGTTCACGGGTGTGCTCAACGACAAGCTGCACGGCTTCTACCGCTCGGCGTTCACCGACGCCGACGGGACGACGCGGGTGGTGGCCACGACCCAGTTCGAGGCGACCGACGCCCGGCGCGCCTTCCCGTGCTTCGACGAGCCCGACCGCAAGGCCGTGTTCTCGGTCACGCTCGACATCCCCCCGGGGCTCGCGGGCTACTCCAACGGCCCCGAGGTGGCGGAGTCGCTCCTCCCCACCGGCGGCCGCCGGGTGCGCTTCGGCGACACCATCCCCATGTCGACGTACCTGGTGGCGTTCATCGTGGGCCCCCTGGTGGCGACGGACCCCCTCGATGTCAGGGGCACACCGGTGCGGATCGTGCACGTGCCGGGCAAGGACGGCCTCACGTCCTTCGCCCTCGACGCCGCCGCCCACGCCCTGGAGTTCTTCGCCGAGTGGTTCGGGATCGACTACCCCGGCGAGAAGCTCGACCTCGTGGCGATCCCCGACTTCGCCTTCGGGGCGATGGAGAACCTGGGGTGCGTGACGTTCCGCGAGGCCGTGCTGCTCGTCGACCCCGAACGGGCGTCGCGCCTGGAGCTCGAGCGCGTGGCGGACGTCATCTCCCACGAGATCGCCCACATGTGGTTCGGCGACCTCGTCACCATGCGCTGGTGGAACGGCATCTGGCTCAACGAGGCCTTCGCCACGCTCATGGAGCTGCTGTGCGTCGACCACTTCCGGCCCGAGTGGCAGCGGTGGGTGTCGTTCGGCATCGAGCGCGACGCGGCCATGGCGACCGACGCGCTGCACGCCACCCGGCCGGTCGAGTACCCGGTGGGGCCACCCGAGGAGGCCCAGGGGATGTTCGACGTCCTCACCTACCAGAAGGGTGCCGGCGTGCTGCGCATGCTCGAGCGCTACCTGGGGGAGGACGCGTTCCGCGAGGGCATCCGGCGGTACCTGCGCGCCCACCGCTTCGGCAACACCGAGACGGTCGACCTGTGGGAGGCCATCGAGGACGCCAGCGGTGCCCCGGTGCGCGACATCATGGGCAGCTGGATCCTGCAGGGTGGGTTCCCCCTCGTCACCGTGGACGGCGGCGCCGGCGCCGGCGACGGGTCAGCCCGGCCCGGCGGCGCCGTGGTGCTCACGCAGGAGCCGTTCTCCTACGCGCCGGCGACGGGGCCGAGCGCCATCGGGTCGACGTGGTCGGTGCCCGTCATCGCCAGGGCACCGGGGGGCGGCGAGGCCCGGCTCCTGCTCGGCGCCGGAGCCGAGACCCTCGACCTCGGCGGCCCGCCCGACGCGCCGGTCGTGGTCAACGCCGGCGGCTCGGGCTACTACCGCGTGCGGTACGCCCCCGAGCACCTGCGTCGTCTGGCCGACACCATGGGCTCGCTCGACCTGCTGGAGCGCTTCAACCTCCTCGGTGACACGTGGGCGGCGGTCGTCGGGCGGCGCGCCGCGCTGCCGGGCTTCCTCGTCCTGGCCGAGTCGCTCGGCGCCGAGCCCGATCCCGACGTGTGGGCCCAGGTCACCGGCGCCCTGTCGTTCCTCGACCACGCCGTCGACGACGACGCCCGGCCGCACCTGGCCGCCTACACCCGCGCCCTGCTGGGCGGCGTGCTGGCGCGCCTCGGATGGGAGCCCCGCGCCGGCGACGGCCCCCGGACCCCGACGCTGCGGGCCCAGGTCGTGGGCGCGCTGGGCACCGTGGGCCAGGACGCGGCAGTGCGCGCCGAGGCGCGCCGGCGCCTCGAGGCCGCCGGCCGCGGCGAGCTCGTCCCCGACCCCGACCTCGCCTCGGCTCTGCTCGGCGTGGTGGCGGCCGGCGGCGGGCCCGAGGACTTCGAGGCCTTCCTGGAGCGGTACCGCCACCCCGCCACGCCGCAGGAGGAGATGCGCTACCTCTACGCGTTGGCCGGGTTCCCCGACGAGTCCCTGGCGGCGCGCGCCTTCGAGCTCGCCGGCACCGAGGTGCGCACGCAGAACGCCCCGTTCCTGGTGCACCTCCTGCTGGCCAACCGCACCGTCGGCCCGGCCACGTGGGCTCGGGTGCGCGACTCATGGGACGCGCTGCGCGCCCGCATCCCCGCCAACATCCTGCCCCGCATGCTCGACGGCGTGAAGCTGCTGTGCCGCCACCCGTCCCTGGCCGAGGAGATCCGGGTGTTCGTGAACGCCCACCCCCTCCCGACCGGACAGAGAACGGTCGACCAGACGCTCGAGCGGCTCGCCGTCAACGTGGCGCTGGCGGCCGCCCTCGGCGACACGGTGACGGCCGACCTCGACGCCGGGGTCGAGCGCCTGGGCGCGCGCTGAGCGCCGGCCGGGACCGAGGCCGGGGAACCCCCACGCGGCCGACCGGCGAGGCCTCCCCGTGAGCCTGTCGATCGTGGCCATCACGTTCGGGCTCATCTTCGTGGCCGAGCTCCCCGACAAGACGATGATCGCCACCATCGTGATGTCGAGCCGCTACCGGCCGCTGCCCGTGTGGATCGGGGCGGCCGCGGCCATGGTGGTCAACTCGGGGGTGGCGGTGGCGGCGGGCCGGCTCCTCGAGCTGCTCCCCCACCGTGCCGTCGAGGCGGTGGTGGCCGTGTTCTTCGCGGCGGGCGCCCTCTATCTCCTGCTCGTCAAGGAGAAGGTCGAGGAGGAACACGGCGAGCGCGAGGCGCAGAAGGTGCGCTCGGCCCGGCACGTCGCCCTGGCCTCGTTCACGGTCATCGTCGTGGCGGAGCTCGGCGACCTCACCCAGATCCTCACGGCCAACCTCGCCGCGCACTACCACAGCCCTCTGTCGGTCTTCGTGGGCTCCGCGGCCGCTCTCGTGGCGGTGATGGGCGTCGGCGTCGTCGGGGGGCGCGTCCTGCTGCGCGTCCTCCCACTCGCCACGATCCGCAAGGTGGCGGGCGTCGTCCTGGCGGGCTTCGCCGTCTACAGCGCGGTGACGGTGGCGACGTCGTGACCCGAGAGGCCCACCCCGCAGACCGAGGAGACGACATGGACGACCGCACCGCCGAGCTCTTCGACCACGCCCGGTCGGCCAAGGGCTTCATGCCCGACGACGAGGGGGACGCGCTGTACCGCGCCGCCCGCCGGGCGGGGACGGAGGGGCCGGCCGCCGGTACCTTCGTGGAGATCGGAGCCTGGTGCGGCAAGTCGACCGTCTACCTCGGGGCGGCGGCCGAGGCCACCGGCGCCGTGGTCGTCAGCATCGACCACCACCACGGCTCGGAGGAGAACCAGCCGGGCTGGGATCACCACGACGACGAGGTGGTCGACGCCCGCACCGGTCGCATCGACACCCTGCCGTTCTGGCGGCGCACGGTGGACGGCGCCGGGCTCGGCCACTGCGTCGTCGGCATCGTCGGCGACTCTCCGGTGGTGGCCTCACGGTGGGCGACGCCGCTCGACCTGTGCTTCATCGACGGCGGGCACGGGCGCGAACCGGCGTGGGCCGACTACCGGGGATGGGCGCCGCACGTGGCCGTGGGCGGATGGCTGGCGATCCACGACGTGTTCCCCGACCCCGCCGACGGGGGCCGGCCCCCGTACGAGCTGTTCTGCGCGGCGCTCGACTCGGGTGAGTTCGTCGAGGACGGCGAGTGCGGGTCGCTGCGCGTGCTCAGGCGGGTGGCGCCGCCCGCCGGGGCTCGGTGAGGTCGAGCCCGTCGGGGATGGACTCACCCCGGAACAACCCCGCCGCCGGGGTGGCGTTCGACAGCGCGTCGGCGGCGAGCACGATGGCGGCCGAGGTGTAGGTCGTCCGCTCGGCGAAGGGGAAGGTCTCCCGGTCGGGGTACACGATCCCCGTCAGGTACGACCCGTCGTCGCACCGGTGCGCCTGCGCCCAGGTGAGCAGCTCGAGCGCCTGTCCCGGGCGCCCGAGGGCGTCGAGGGCGAGGGCGCACTCGGCGGTCTCCGCGGCGGTGACCCACGGGCCCGTGGACACGCACCGCACGCCGCGGCCGGGCATGACGAAGGTGTCCCACCAGGAGTCGATCCGCTCGTCGGCGGCGTGGCCGGCGAGGGCACCGGACAGCACCGGGTAGTACCAGTCCATGGCGAACTCGTGCTTGGGCTCGAAGACCTGCGGCGTGTGCCCGATGGCGTGGGCGAGGCGCCCCGCCGCCAGCTCCCAGTCGGGGCGCTCGTCGCCGAGCGTCTCGGCGCAGGCGACACCGCAGCGCAGCGCGTGGTAGATCGACGACGAACCGGTGAGCAGTGGGTACCGGCCGGCGCGCCCGTCGGGGTCGACCGACCACAGCACGGCCCCGTCGTCGCGCTGGAAGCGCAGGACGAAGGCGAGCGCCCGGTCGACGACGGGCCACATGGACCGCAGGACCGCCATGTCCCCGGTGATGCGGAAGTGGTGCCAGGCACCGGTGGCCACGTAGGCGCACACGTTGGTGTCGAGACGGGGGTCCTTCACGCCGCTGCCGGGCTGGTAGTAGTTGAACCACGACCCGTCGGGCAGCTGGGTGTCGGCGAGCCACTGGTAGGCGTGCACAGCCTCCTTGTGGAGGCCGGCGACCGTGAGGGCCATGGCCGACTCCACGTGGTTCCACGGGTCGCAGTGGCCGCCCTCGAACCACGGGATCATGCCGTCGTGGCGCTGCACCGCCGCGATCGACTCGGCTGTCGCCACCACGTCGGCCGCGCCCAGCACGCCTGCAATTTCCGGGACCGGGACCACCGCGGGGGCGTCGAGCACACGCTCCACGTCCTGCAGATGGGCGGTGACCGGAAGCATCCCCTCGGTTCGGGTCATGCGGGCTTCTCCAGGTAGACGACGAGGCTCTTGCCGAGCACGGGATTGAGGACACGGTCCGCCATGCGCGTGAGGCGCGGGGCGCGGGTGATGTCCCAGACCAGGAGCCGGTGGTACGACCGCACGAGCAGGTGGTCGTCACGGCGCGGGCCCACCCAGCAGCGCAGCCACCAGTAGGGCGAGTGCAGCGCGTGGGCGTGGTGGCTGGCCACGGGCCGCAGCCCCGCGCCGCGCAGGCGGTCGAAGAGCGTGGAGCGCCGGTAGATGCGCACGTGGCCGCCGGGGATGTCGTGGTACTCGTTCGACAGGGCCCAGTTCACGGCCTCGGGGCCGAAGCGCGGCACGGTGACGGCCATGGTGCCCCCCGGCCGCAGCACCCGCGACAGCTCGGCCATGGCGGAGCCGTCCTCGGGAATGTGCTCCAGGACCTCGGCGGCGATGACGCGGTCGAAGCTGGCGTCGGCGAACGGCAGGCGCAGGGCGTCGCCCTGGACGACGCCCGCCTCGTCGTCGGCCCGGACCTCGCCGGCGTCGAGCATGGCCCCGATGGTGTCGCGGACCTGGGCGACCTCCGTCGCCTGGGCGTCGAGGGCCACGACCCGCGCCCCGAGCCGGACCGCCTGGAAGGCGTGGCGGCCACCCCCGCAGCCCAGGTCGAGCAGCCGCTCACCCCGGCTCACGCCGAGGCGGTCGTAGTCGACGGTCAGCACGGCGCCACCGCCACGCCCGAACCGGCGGCGCTGGCGCCGGGGCGGTGCGCGTCGAGCACGGCCCGGTACTGCTCGGCCGTGCCGCGGGCGGTCGCCTCCCAGGTGAAGCGCCCGAGCACCCGCTCGCGCCCGCCCGTGCCCAGGCGCTCGGCCAGGACCTCGTCGTCGAGGATCCGCCGGATGGCCCCGGCCAGGGCCTCGGCGTCGTCGGGCGTGACCAGCAGGCCGGTCTCGCCGTCGGCGCCCACGACCTCGGGGAGCGCCCCGCCGGTGGTCGCCACCAGGGGGACGCCGCACGCCATGGCCTCGATGGCCGGCAACGAGAACCCCTCGTAGAGCGACGGCACCACGGCCACCTGCGCCTCGGCGTACAGACCGGCGAGCTCGTCGTCGGAGATCCCGCTCACGCAGCGCACGGCGGGCCCGAGCCCGAGCCGCTCGATGGTGCGCGCCACCCGGCCGCCCTCGGTGGGACGCCCGATCACCACCAGCTCGACGTCGCGCTCGGTGCGCAGCTTGGCGAGCGCTTCGAGCAACGGGACCAGGCCCTTCATGGGCACGTCGCTCGACGACGTCACCATGAGCCGGCCCGGCACGCGGGGCCGTTCCGGGCGCGGGCGGAACACGGTGTGGTCCACGCCCACCGGCACCACGGTCATGCGCGCCGGAGGCACCCCCATCTGGGCGGCGATGTCCATCTTCGAGGACTCCGACACCGTGACGACGCGCGGCAGCTGCTTGGCCACGCGCTTCTGCATGCCCAGGAAGCCGAACCAGCGGCGCTGGGTGAGGCGACGGTAGGCGTTCTCGGCGTGCGACAGGGCGAGCTGGCGGTCCACGGTGATGGGGTGGTGCAGCGTCGTGAGCAGTGGCCACCCGTCCTCGAGCATGCCGAGCAGCCCCGACCCCAGGCACTGGTTGTCGTGCACGATGTCGAAGTCGCCGCGGCGAGCCGCCAGCAGTCGCCGCACGCGCAGCGAGAACGTGCGGGGCTCGGGGAACCCGGCCGTGCACATGACCCCGAACTCGAGCAGGTCGATCGACGAGCGCAGCTCGCGCGGGTGCGGCAGTCGGAACGGGTCGGGGTCCCGGTACAGGTCGAGGCCCGGGACGGGCGTGAACCCGACGCCGTCGTCGAGCACCGGCCACGGCTGGCCGGCGAAGACCTCCACCGAGTGGCCGAGGCGCACGAGCTCCCGGGCCAGGTGACGGGTGTAGACGCCCTGGCCCCCACAGCGCGGGTTGCCCCGGTAGACCAGGTAGGCGATGCGCAGGCCCCCGGGCCGGGGGGGCGTGGCGGGCCGGGGGGCAGGCACGTCGATCTCGGTGCTGCGCTCCCATGACCTGCGGATTTCGGCCAGGCGCTGGCGCGGGCTCTTAGGCACGCGCGTCAGCACCGGGAGCGACCATGGCCGATCAGCCTCCCCCGGATGGCCACCGTGGCGCAAACGGCGCCTCGCAGGCGCGGGCCGGGTGCGGGCCGAGGCGCGGGACCGGGCGCGGGACGGGGCGCGGCCCGTCCACTAGGTTGAGGGCGGCTGTACCGCACTGCGTCCGGGGCGGATGCACCGCACCGCGTCGCTCGAGGAGCGCCGAGGAATGGCAGTCGAGATCCTGCACCTGTCGAGCGTGGTCAAGAGCGCGCTCGTCGACCGGGACGGGGACCGGCTCGGGCGCGTCGAGGACCTCATCGCCCGCCTGGGCTTCGCCCCCCACCCGCCCGTGACCGGCCTGGTGGTCAGGATCGCCCACCGCCAGCTGTTCGTCCCCATCTCCATCGTGTCGGACCTGCGCCCGGGCCGGGTGCAGTTCCTGGGGGACACCGTGAGCCTGCGGCGGTTCGAACGGCGCCCCGGCGAGATGCTCCTGTCGAAGGACCTCCGGGCGCGCCACCTCATCAACCTGCAGGGGGCCCGGCTGATCCGCGCCAACGAGATCGAGCTCGCCCGGCGCGACGGCCGGTGGGAGGTCGTGGCGGTGGACCCGAGCCCCCGGGTGGCCCTGCGGCGCCTGCTCCCGCGCGGCCTCGGCCGGCGCATCCCCGCGGGCAAGGTCGTCGACTGGGCGAGCATCGAGCCCTTCGTGGCGCATGTGCCCTCGGCCCGCCTGCGCATCCCCTACCGCAAGCTCGCCCGGCTGCACCCCGCGCAGATCGCCGACCTGGTGGAAGCGGCCTCGCACGAGGAAGGCGAGGAGATCATCGAGGCCGTCGGCCAGGACCGCGAGCTCGAGGCCGACGTGTTCGAGGAGCTCGACGCCGAGCACCAGATCGAGTTCGTCCGGAGCCGTACCGACGCCGAGGCCGCCCGCCTCCTCGCCACCATGGCCCCCGACGACGCCGCCGACCTGATCACCGAGCTCGACCAGGAGCGGCGCCTGCCGCTGCTGGGCCTGCTCCCGGCCCCCCAGCAGCGCAAGATCCGGGCCCTGCTCAGCTACAACCCCGAGACCGCCGGGGGGCTCATGAGCCCCGACTTCCTGTGCCTGCCGGGGTCGACGCCGGTGGGCGACGTGCTCGAGGCCGTCCGCGCCAGCAGCGCCCCACCCGAGGCCCTGGCGGTGGTGTTCGCCCGGGGGGCCGAGGGCCGGGTGACCGGCTCGGCGTCGGTGGTGTCGCTCGTGCAGGCGTCGCCGACGGCCACCCTCGGGTCGGTGGTGCGCCCCAACCCGGCGCACGTGCACCCGGACTGGGACCTGCACGCCGTGACGCGGAAGATGACGGACTTCAACCTGACCGTCGCCCCCGTCATGGACGACCAGCACCGGATGGTCGGCGTCGTCACCGTCGACGACGTGCTCGAGATGCTCATCCCGACGGGCTGGCGCCGCGAGTTCGGGATGACGTCGGTCGAGGAGTGACCGCCGACGGCGGGCCCCTGGCCGTGCCCGCCGTCGGGACTCCCGTGGCTCGACGCCCGCGGTCGGGACGCCTCTGGTCGGGACTCCCCTGACCAGGGCCCCAGCAGATAGGATCGCCTTCCAAGCAGCCACGCCTCGGCCGGGACCCCGGCGAGACACGGTGCGCCGCATGCAACCCGCGGCGAGTCCGGCGCCCTACCGGACGTCACCGGTCCTCTGGTGCGGCTTGAGAGGGCCGGGCAAAGGAGCAGCGCTGCACGCTGACCCGTCACCTCGACGATTCACGCGCGCACGCCGCCGAGCAGGCATGACGCCACTGGGCTGACCCGGGGCCGACCTGCGCGTGGCGTGCGCGCGACCCATGCACGCCTACGACGCCGGCACCGTCGGGAGGTTCAATGGCCGACCAGGCCCTGCATACCGAGAACTGCCTCGCGGCCCGCCATGGGTGACGCGCGCGACGGCGACATCCATGGCGCGCTGGGCAGCATCAGCCTCCACGACGAGGCGCCCCGGCGGTCATGGCGCGCGCGCCTGCTCACACTGCTCGCCATCATCGGGCCCGGGCTCATCGTCATGGTGGGCGACAACGACGCCGGCGGGGTCGCCACCTACGCGCAGGCGGGGCAGAACTACGGGCTGAGCCTGCTGTGGACGCTGCCCCTGCTCATCCCGGTCCTGATCGTGAACCAGGAGATGGTCGTCCGGCTGGGTGCGGTATGCGGCGTGGGACACGCCCGGCTGATCCGGGAGCGGTTCGGCAGGTTCTGGGGGGCGTTCTCGGTCGGCGACCTCTTCGTCCTGAACTTCCTCACCATCGTCACCGAGTTCATCGGCGTCAGCCTGGCGCTCGACTTCTTCGGGGTGAGCCCCTACATCTCGGTGCCGCTGGCCGCGCTCGGGCTCGTGGCCATGACCGCCAGCGGGAGCTTCCGCCGCTGGGAGCGGTTCATGCTGGTGTTCATCGTCGCCAACTTCCTCGTCATCCCGTTGGCGATCTACGCGCACCCCCACGCCGGCCCGGTGTTCCGGCACTTCGTGCTCCCCGGCGTGGCCGGCGGGTTCAATTCGACGTCGATCCTGGTCATCATCGCCATCGTCGGCACGACGGTGGCCCCCTGGCAGCTGTTCTTCCAGCAGTCAAACATCGTGGACAAGCGCATCACGCCCCGCTGGATGAACTACGAGCGCGCCGACACGATCATCGGTTCCTTCGTGACGGTGCTCGCCGCCAGCCTCATCGTCATCACCGCCGCCTTCGCCTTCGGCGGCACGCGGGCGGCGGGGCACTTCACGAACGCGGGCGGCGTGGCCCACGCCCTCGACCACTACCTCGGCAACGCCACGGGCACCCTCTTCGCCATCGTGCTGCTCAACGCATCGATCATCGGCGCCGCGGCGGTGACCCTGTCGACCTCGTACGCGTTCGGCGACATGTTCGGCATGAGCCATTCGCTGCACCGCCGGGTCCGCGACGCCAAAGGCTTCTACGCCACGTTCGCGGCGATCGTGGGGGCGGCGGCCGGAATCGTCCTGATCCCCGGGGCACCGCTCGGGCTCATCACGACCGCCGTACAGGCGCTCGCCGGCGTCCTGCTCCCGAGCGCCACGGTGTTCCTCCTGCTGCTGTGCAACGACAAGGCGGTGCTGGGCCCGTGGGTGAACCGCCCGTGGCTCAACGCCGTGGCCACCACGATCGTGTCGGTGCTGTTCGTGCTGTCGCTGATCCTGATGACCACCACCGTCTTCCCCCACGTCGACGTGGTGGCGCTGCTGGCGGGGCTGGGCGCCGCCCTGGCGCTGGTGCTGGTGCTGGCGGGGGGGCTGTACCTGCGGGCGGTCGTCCGGCGCCCGCCGCCCGACGCGGACGAACAGGCCCGGCGGGTGAACTGGCGCATGCCGCCCCTCGCCCTGCTCGAGCGGCCCACCTGGTCGCGGGGGCGCACCGCCACGATGGTCCTGATGTACGGGTACCTGGTCGTGGCGGTCGCCATGCTCCTGGTGAAGGCGGTCCAGCTGGGCGGGCACTCGTGAGGCCGCCCCCGGGGCGGCCGCCGTCTGGCCGCGGGACCGGCACGGCGGTACCGTCGGCGTCGTGCCCGCCTGCCCGCACCAAGCGCCCTTCCCCCCGCACTAGGAGCGTCCCATGGACCTGACCTATCCCCCCGAGGCGGAGGCCTTCCGCACGGAGGTCCGGGCCTGGCTGGAGGACAACCTCCCCGAGGGGTGGTTCGACCCCGGGACCCGGCCCTCGGGTGCCGAGCGCGAGGCGTTCAACGCCCGGTGGATCCGCACGCTGCACGAGGGGGGCTGGATCTGCGCCTCGTGGCCGACCGAGTACGGGGGCAAGGGGCTGTCGCTGATCGAGCAGGTGGTCCTGAACGAGGAGTTCGCCCGGGCCGACGCCCCCATGCGGGCCGACTTCTTCGGCGACACCCTGGTGGGCCCGACGATCCTGCAGTGGGGAACCGAGGAGCAGAAGCGGGAGTTCATCCCCCAGATCCTCGACGGCACCATCACGTGGTGCCAGGGGTTCTCCGAGCCCGACGCCGGGAGCGACCTGGCGTCGCTCAAGACCCGCGCCGCGCTCGACGGGGACGAGTGGGTCGTGAACGGCCAGAAGGTGTGGACGACGCAGGCCCAGTTCGCCGACTACATCTTCCTCCTCGCCCGGACCGACCCCGGGGCCCCCAAGCACGCGGGGATCTCCTACCTCCTCGTCCCCATGAAGCAGCCGGGGGTCGACGTGCGCCCCATCAAGCAGGTCGACGGCTCGTCGGAGTTCAACGAGGTGTACTTCACCGACGTGCGGTGCCCCAAGGAGAACGTGGTGGGGGGCGTCAACAACGGCTGGAAGGTCGCCATGACCACTCTGGGCTTCGAACGGGGGGCGTCGTCGACGACCGGGCACCGCCGGTTCGAGAAGGAGCTCGACCAGATCGTGGCCGAGGCCCGCCGCACGGGGCGCATCACCGACCCCCGCGTCCGCCAGGGCCTCGCCCGGGCCTGGACCAAGGTGAAGATCATGAAGATCAACGGCTACCGGTCCCTCACCGACGCGCTCCACGGGACCCACCACGCCGCCGCGCTGGGCGCGATGCACAAGATGTTCTGGTCCGAGTACCACCAGGCGACCATGACGCTCGCCATGGACATCCTCGGCCTCGAGAGCCTGATCCTGACCGGCACCGACGGTGACGACGACGACGGCCTGCGCCGCTCGCGCCGGGGCGGGACGGGCTATCCGGTCAGCGACCTCCAGGCGTCGTTCTTCTTCAGCCGCTCGGAGACCATCTGGGGCGGCACGGCGGAGATCCAGCGCAACATCGTGGGTGAGCGAGTCCTCGGCCTCCCGAAGGAGCCCAGACCCACCGGCGCCTGAGCCCGCGGCGCGCCGGTCCGCCGGTTCGTGCCCCGGCCCGTCAGGCCACGCCCAGCTCGGTGCCCGGCGTCGCCTCCTCCACGCCCTCGGGCATGGCCTCGGCGCGGCGGTGCTCGTTGCGGTGCCGCGCCCGGGTGGCAGCCGAGGCCACGACCGTCGCCCCCGCGCCGACGAGCAGCGCCACCCGCGGGCTCGACGTCTGCGAGATCCACCCCACGAGCGGCGCCCCGATGGGGGCGGTGCCGAGGAAGCCCATGGCGTACAGCGCCATGACCCGGCCGCGCATCGACGGGGCGACCCGCAGCTGGATGGTGGCGTTGGCCGTGGCGATGAAGCCGATGGACAGGGCCCCCATGAAGACGAGCAGGACGCACGCGGTGACGAGCGTGGGCGACAGGGCGACCGCCGCGATGAGACAGCCGAAGACCATGCCGATGGCCGTCAGCCGGTGGATGTTCGGTCGGCCGCGGTTGGCCACCACCAGGCCCCCGACGACGGCGCCCCCGGCCATGAGCGACGTCAACGTGGCGAAGGTCCCCGCACCGCCGTGGAACGTCTCCCTGGCGAACAGCGGCAGGATCACGGTGAAGTTGTACGCGAGCAGCCCGACCACGAAGACGAGCACGAGCGGGTCGCGCAGGTTGGGGGTGTGCCAGGCGTAGCGAAGGCCCTCGCGCAGCTGTCCCTTGGCGCGCACCACGCGCTCGGCGGGGAGCAGCTCGCTGCGCCGCATCAGCGCCAGGGCCACGATCACCGCCACGTAGCTCGCCGCGTTGGTGAGGAAGCACACGCCGAGGCCGACGGTGGCGATGAGGGCTCCGGCGATGGCCGGGCCGATGACCCGGGCCCCGTTCATGACGATGGTGTTCAGGCTGACGGCATTGGGCAGGTCGTCGCGCCCCACCATCTCGATGACGAACGTCTGGCGGGCCGGGTTGTCGAGCATGTTCACGAAGCCCAGCAGCAGGGCGAGGAGGTAGACCTCCCACAGGTGGGCCGAGCCCGCGGGGCCGGGGCCCAGCATCACGAGCAGCCCGAGCGCCAGCCCCAGCACGCCGGCGGCCGCCTGGGTCCCGAACAGCAGCCGGCGCTTGTCGACGCGGTCGGCGACCAGGCCGCCCCACGCGCCGAACAGCAGCATCGGCAGGAACTGCAGCGCCATCGTGAACCCGACGTCGACGCCGGCCTGTCCCTTCGGGGCCAGGTACCGGACGACCAGCCACGCCTGGGCGATGCTCTGCATCCACGTGCCGCTGACCGAGATCAGCTGGCCGGTGAAGTAGAGGCGGTAGTTGCGGACGCGCAACGACCGGAACGTCGTGCCGGCCGCCCGCCGGAGGCGGGTCACGGTTGCTCCACCAGGTGCTCGAGCAACCGCACGACGTCCTCGAGCGACGCCCGCTCGGCATCCGACAGCCGACGCAGGCGGCGGACGAGGTAGGCGGTGCGCAACGAGCGGCTCCGCTGCAGGGCCCGCCGGCCCTCGGCGGTGAGCGCCACCCGGACGACGCGGCGGTCACTGTCGTCCTCGCCGCGGGCGACGAGGCCGGCGGCCTCGAGGCCCACGACCATCTTGGTCATGCTCGGCGGCTGGACCTGTTCGGACGCGGCCAGCTCCCCGAGTGTCGGGGTCCCCAGGCGCTCGACGGTCGCCAGCGCGGAGACCTGCGACGACGTCACGCCCCCGGCGACCTGCTGGCGGAGCCGGCGCGCCAGGCGCGTGACGGCCAGGCGCAGTCGCGCCGCCGTCTCGGCGTCCGAGCCCGGTGCCCCGACCGCGACGCCGGGGGCGGCGGGCCCGGGGGCGGCGGGCTCAGGGGCGGCGGGCTCAGGGGCGACGGGCTCAGGGGCGGCGGGCTCAGGGGCGGCGGGCTCGACGGACAACGGCCCCGGCGCGGCCACGACGGTGGCGCCCGGCACCGTCGGGCGGGCGGCAGACGCCGGGTCGGGGTGCGACGCGGCGCCGGGCTCGGAGGAGACGGTCTTCATCATTTGCCATTCTAATTAGCTTTCCTAAAGAAGTGGCCGCGGGCCGGCCGCACGGCGACGGGAGCGCCCGGGGGCCGTAGCATCGAGCACATGCTCCCCGACTACGCAGAGTTCGAGCAGGCCACCGGGCTCGACTGGTACCGACTCGACCCCAACCTCATCGCCCTCCTCGACCGCCACCTCCCCGACCCCGGTGAACGGGCCCTGGCCGAGGAGCACGTGAGCCGTTACGGCGAACTGGTGGGCACGGTCATCGCCCCCCGGGCCGAGGTCACCGACAAGCACGGGCCGGTCCTGCGCCGCTACGACCGCTGGGGCGAGGTGGTCGACGAGGTCGTGCACCACCCGACCTGGACACAGAGCAAGGCCGACCTGGTGCGCAACGGCTTCGTGAGCCTGGAGTCCCTGGTCGGACGACCGGTGCCGGGGGTGGTGACGGCGTCGGTGTCGTACCTGGTGTCGCAGGCCGAGACCGCCATCTACTGCGGCCTCGGCATGACGTCGGGCGCCGCCGACATCGTCGAGCGCTACGCCCCGGCGGCGGCACGCGACGACCTGCTCCGGCGCCTGCGCAGCGTCGACCCCGACGAGGCCTGGGAGGGCGGGATGTTCCTCACCGAGCGTCAGGGGGGCAGCGACGTCGGGGCCAACACCACGCGCGCCGTGCAGGACGGCGAGGAGTGGCTCCTGTTCGGGGAGAAGCACTTCTGCTCCAACGTGGACGCCGAGGTGTTCATCGTCCTGGCCCGGCCCGAGGGCGCCCCACCGGGGAGCCGGGGCCTCGCCACCTACATCGTCCCTCGCATCCTGCCCGACGGTTCGCCGAACGGCTTCACGGTCAAACGACTGAAGTCCAAGCTCGGCACCGTGGGCGTGCCCACCGGCGAGGTGTCGCTCGACGGGGCGAGGGCGTGGCTGGCCGGAGGCGCAGGCGCGCGCGCCGCGCAGGGCGGTGCGGACGCGGCCCGTGACGGGCGGGGCATCAACCGCATGATGGAGATGGTCAACGGCAGCCGCTTCGGCGTCGCCCTCATGGGCCTCGGCATCCACCGCCGCTCCTTCCTCGAGGCCGCCATCTACGCCGGGCGCCGCGCCCAGTTCGGGAACCGCATCGACAGTTACCCGCTGGTGCGCGAGACCCTCGTGGACATGCTCGTCGACCTCGAAGCGGGGATGGCGGTCACCTACGAGTGCGCCGCCGCGTCGCGCCGCGCCCAGGACGCCGAGTCGGGTCGCCTGCTGCGCCGCATCCTCGTGCCCCTGGCGAAGATGCGTTGCACCCGCGCCGCGCTGGGAGCGGCTTCCACGGGACTGGAGGTCCTGGCCGGGAACGGCTACATGGAGGACTGGCCCATGGCCCGGCAGCTGCGCGACGCCCAGTGCCACACCATCTGGGAGGGCACCGAGAACATCCTGTGCGTCGACGTCCGCCGGGCGATGCGCGGCGAACGGGCCCACCTCGCCCTGATCGCCCGGGTCGAGCAGGCGCTCGAGAGCGGCTCGGGGCACAAGGTGCTGGCGGGCACGCGCGACACCGTGGCCGGCGCGCTCGCCGACGCCCGGTCCGCCATCGCGTACCTGGAGGGCGCGCCCGACGACATGGCGTTGCTGCACAGCCGCCGACTGGCCGAGCTGCTCGCCGACACGGTGGAGGGAGCGCTCCTGGTGGAGGAGGCGGCGTGGGCGCTCGAGCGCGACGGCGACGCCCGCAAGGCCGCCGTGGCCCGGCGCTTCGCCACGCGCACACTGGCCGCGCCACCCCTGCGCGGGATCACCGACCCCGACCGGATGGTGCTCGACCTGTTCGAACCGCTCGTCCGCTACGGCCAGATCGACGAGTCCGACCTGGCCGCCTGAGCCGCCGCCGGTCAGGCCTTCGGGACGTACGCGCCGCGGCCCATCGCCGCGCTGGCGAAGGGGTCACCGGACTCGTCGACGCCACCACGGACTTCGGTCACCCAGTCGAGGCGACCCCGCAGGATGCGGTCGACGCCGCCCTGCAACGTGGTCGACGAGATGGCGCACGAGCTGCACGCGCCTCGGAGCTGCACATCGACCACGCCCGAGGCCACGTCGAACGCCACGAGCTCGAGGTCCCCGCCGTCGGCCTGCACGGCGGGACGCATGAGCTCGATCAGCGACCGCAGGTCCACCTCGCGTTGCGCCCGCACCTCGTCTGTCAGGACGGGGTCGGACAGGACGGGCTCGGTCACCCCGGGGCCGGTCACCCCGGGGTCGACGGATGCGGCATCGGCCACGGTTCGGGCGTCGGCGTCGGGCACTCCCCCATTCTGCCGTGACGGTGGGCGGCACCGGGCCCGCGGGCCGGCCCGGCGCCCGCGCCGGCCCCGGGCGGAATCTGACGGACCGTCAACTAAGGGCCCGCGGTTACCATGCGGCGTGCCCTCCGCCACGCCGGCCCAGCCTGTTGCCGGGGTCCCGGCCCCGGTCACAGGGGCCCTCGGGTTGATCCTGCCCACCTTCCCCCAGCAGGGCGAGCCGCCCGACGCGCCGACCCTGGCCTCGATCTGCCGGCGAGCCGAGGCCGGCGGGGCGACGGCACTGTGGGCGTGCGACCACCTGTTCTGGCACGGCCCCGCGCTCGAATGCCTCGCCACCCTCGGGGTGGCGGCCACGGCCACCAGCCGTGTCGTCGTCGGCTCGTGCGTGCTGCAGCTGCCCCTGCGCCACCCGCCGTCGGTCGCCAAGGAAGCGGCCACCCTGGCCCACCTGTCGGGGGGCCGGCTGGTGCTGGGGGTGGGTGTGGGGACCCACGCCGGCGAGTACGGGGCCGCCGGCGCCGACTTCGCCACGCGGGGCCGTTTGCTCGACGAGGGCATCGACACCCTGCGCCGCACCTGGGCGGTGTCCCCGGGCGAACGGTACGTGCAGCTGCCCGCGGCCGGCCCCGTCCCGGTGTGGGTCGGGGGATCGAGCGAGGCGGCGCTGCGCCGCGCCGCACGCCGCGGCGACGGCTGGATCCCGCTGTTCGTCCCCCCGGCCGAGTACGCGGCCGCCGTCGGCCGGCTCGGCAAGGAGGCCGAGCGCGCCGGACGAGACCCCGCCGACATCACCCGGGCCACGGTGGTGTTCGTGTCGGCGGGCGGCGACGCGGCCGGGGAGCGGGGGCTGGCGTGGATGTCGTCGCTGTACGGGCTCCCGGCGCACTCCTTCGCCCGGCACCTCGTCACCGGCGACGCCCGCACCTGCGCCACCGCGCTGGCCCGCTTCGTCGACGCCGGTGCGAACCACGTCGCGGTCTTCGTGACCGCCGACGACCCGCTGGTACAGTTCGAGGACGTGGCCGGCGAGTTCGCCGGCCTCGTCGCGTGCCCTCCGGACTCCGGGAAGTGAGGTCGTGGTGACACAGCACGTGAGCGTCGTCGGAATCGGGATGACGCCGATGGACCGGCGGGACCTCACCCCCGACGCCATGGCGCGCCACGCCGTCGTGGCGGCGTTGCACGACGCCGGCCTGTCGCCCGCGGACGTCGGTCTCGTGGTCGTCGCCAACGCCCTGGGCGGACGCCTCTGCGACCAGGGCTGCATCCGCGGCCAGAGCTGGCTGCGCGAGGTGGACCTCGGGACGACGGGCGTCGTCAACGTGGACAACTCGTGCGCCGGGGGGTCGTCGGCCATGCACCTCGGTGTGATGGCGGCGCTGGCCGGCCAGTCACCCGTGCTGGTCCTCGGGGTCGAGAAGATGTGGACGGGGCACCGGGCCGAGACCATCGCCGGCATCGAGGACGGGCTGCCCGCCGACGAGCGCGCCGAGCTGCGCGTGAGGCTCGACAACGACGCCGGCAGCGTCCTCATGGCCCTCAACGCCACCTGGGTGCGCCACCAGATCGAGGAGCGGGGCACCACCCCCGAGCAGATCGCCGCGGCCGCGGCCAAGGCCCGGCGCAGCGGCGCCCGCAACCCGCTGGCGCAGTTCCGCACACCGGTCACGGTCGAGGAGGTCCTCGCCGCGCCGATGGTCGTCCCCCCGCTCACCCGCCTCATGTGCTCGTCGTTCACCGACGGGGCCGCCGCCGCGGTGCTGTCGGTGGGGGCCGAGCGCGGTGCGCCCCGGATCCGCGCCAGCATCCTGCGGTCGGGCAACGGCGAGCTCGACTACCACGACCGCCTGCGTGAGACAGCCGAGGAAGCCTGGAAGGCGTCGGGCATCGGCCCCGAGGACGTCGACGTGGTCGAGCTCCACGACGCCACCAGCGCCGAGGAGCTGTACGCCCTGGAGTCCCTCGGGTTCTTCCCGGCAGGGGCGGCCGGAGCGGCCACGGCCGCGGGCGACACCGACGTGGGAGGGCGCGCCGTGTGCGTGAACCCGAGTGGTGGCCTCGTGGCGCGCGGGCACCCGCTGGGCGCCACCGGGATATGCCAGGTCGCCGAGCTCGTGGCGCAGCTGCGTGGCACGGCGTCGGACCGGCAGGTGGACGACCCCCGGCTGGCCGTCGCCGTCAACACCGGCGGGATCATGGCCGGGAAGGACGCCGCCCTCGTCGCGGTCCACGTCCTCGAGCGGAACTGAGCCCATGCCGGGTGCAGTGGTCACAGGGTGGGGCATTGCCGTCCCTGACAAGATCGTCACCAACGAGGACCTGTCCGCCCGCCTCGACACCAGCGACCGGTGGATCACCGAGCGCACCGGCATCCGGGAGCGACGGATCGGCGGAACCACCTCGGAGCTCGCCATCGCCGCGGGTGCGGAGGCCCTGGCGCGCGCCGGCCGCAGCGGCGAGGACGTGGACGTGCTCGTGCTGGCCACCTCGACGCCCGACGCCCTGGTGCCGGGCACGTCGGCGACCGTGCAGCAGGGCCTCGGCGTGCGCGGTGGGGCGTTCGACGTCAACGCGGCGTGCTCGGGCTTCGTGTACGGCCTCGTCGCCGCGCACGGGCTCGTGTCGATCGGCGCCCGGCGGGTGCTCGTCGTGGGGAGCGAGACGCTCTCGCACATCACCGACTGGGACGACCGGAGCCTGGCCGTCCTGGTGGGCGACGGGGCCGGCGCCGTGCTGCTCGAGGCCACCGACGGCCCCGGCCAGCTGCTCGCCTGGGACCTGGGCGCGGACGGGTCCCTGCGCCACCTGCTGAAGTGCGACCACGGCGGCCACCTCTCCATGAACGGCAAGGAGATCTTCCGCCACGCCGTTCGGGTCATCGTGGAATCGTCGCTCGCCGCGCTCGGGCGCGCCGGGCTCACGCCCGACGACGTCGACCTCTTCGTCCCCCACCAGGCCAACGCCCGCATCATCACGGCCGCCAGCCAACGGCTGGGCATCCCCGACGGGCGCTGCGTCGTCACCATCGACCGCTACGGGAACACGTCGTCGGCCTCCATCCCCCTCGCCCTGGCCGACGCGCTCGAGTCGGGACGCCTGCGCCCGGGGAGCCTCGTCCTGCTGTCGGGCTTCGGCGGTGGGATGACCTGGGCCAGCGCCGTCCTACGATGGGGCGGGTGACGGCCAGCCCTCGAGACGACCGGCCGGTGCTGGTCGTGTTGGCCGCGGGCATGGCCAAGCGCTACGGGGGGTGCAAGCCGCTGGCGCCCGTCGGGCTCCACGGCGAGGCGGTGCTCGACCTGATCACGGGAGACGCCGCCGCCGCAGGCTTCGGTGAGGTGGTCATCATCCTGGGCCCCCAGACCGGACCGGCCATCAGGTACCACGTCCGCCGGTGCTTCCCGTCGTGGGTCCCCGTGGCCTTCGCCGAGCAGCCCGTGCCCCTCGGGACGGCGCACGCCGTGCTGTGCGCCCGCACGTACGTCGGGGGCGGGCCCTTCGCCGTCGTGAACTCCGACGACGTCTACGGCGTGCCGGCGATGCACCTGCTCGCCCGCCATCTCGACGGGAGCGACGAGCACGCCATCGTGGCGTTCCGGCTGCGCGACACCATCGTGGCCGACGAGCCCGTGACACGCGGGACCTGCGAGGTGCGACCCGACGGGCGGCTGGAGCGGCTCGTGGAGCGGCGCGCCGTGCGGCGACGCCCCGACGGGAGCTTCGAAGCCGGTGACGGCCTCGAACCGGCCGAGCTCCCGGGCGACACCCCGGTGTCGATGAACCTGTGGGGGTTCCGGCCCGCCGTCTGGCCGGTCCTCGAGGCGGCCGTGCTGGCGGCGCACCCCTCGGTGTCGGCCGACGGGGCGGTGCACGACCGTGGCGCACTCGCCACCGACGCCGAGGTGCTGCTGCCCGAAGTGGTGGGGGCGATGATCGCCGGGTCGGCCGCCGGCGGCGGCCCGCTCCAGACGGTGCAGGTGCTCGACGGGCCGGGCCGGTGCATCGGCGTCACCCACGCCGACGACCTGCCGGTCGTGCGCAACGAGCTCGCCGTCATGGTGGGCCGGGGGCTGCGGCCCGAGGGACCGTGGGAGGCGGCGGGCTGAGCCCGGTGGGCACGGACCACGCGACCGCCGCCGCGGGCATGCCGCTGCTGCTCCCCCGTCCCCGCTCGTTCGAGGCGGCACCGGGCGCTCCCCGGGTCCCCGACCGCGTCCCTGTGGAGTCGCTCGACGCCGGGTTGCCCGCCCAGGGCTACCGGCTCGAGGTCGACGGGCGGGCCGTGCGGGTCGTCGGTGCCGACGACGCCGGTCTGCGCCACGGGCGGGCCACGCTGGCGCAGCTTCGCCACCGGGCCAACGCACCGGGGGGACGGCCCGACGGGGCCCTCCCGGCGTGCCGCATCGTCGACTGGCCCGACTTCGCCGTGCGCGGCGTCATGCTGGACGTGTCGCGTGACCGCGTGCCGACCCTCGACACGGTGACCGCCCTCGTCGACCGGCTGGCCGGGTGGAAGGTCAACCAGCTCCAGCTGTACATGGAGCACACCTTCGCCTACGCGGGCCACGAGGAGGTGTGGCGCCGCGCCGACCCGTTCACCGCCGACGACCTGCACACGCTCGATGCCCACTGCCGATGGCGCGGCGTCGAGCTGGTGGCCAACCAGAACACCCTCGGCCACTTCGAGCGGTGGCTCCGGCTCGACCGCTACCGCCCCCTCGCCATCGCGCCCGACGGGTTCGACTGGGTGTTCGGGATCCGCCGCCCGCCCCTCACCCTCGACCCCGCCAAACCCGCCGCGTTCGCGCTGGTCGCCGACCTGCTGACCCAGCTCGTGCCGCAGCTGGCGAGCACGACGGTGCACGTCGGCCTGGACGAGCCCTGGGAGCTCGGTGCCGACCGCCACCGGGAATGGGCGTCGTGGCTGCGGGCCCTGCGCGCCCTGCCGGTCCTCGCCGGGCGCGAGCTGCTCGTGTGGGGCGACGTGCTGGCGTCGCACCCCGACCTCCTCGCCGAGCTCCCCCCGGGCGTGACGGTGTGTGAATGGGGGTACGAGGACAACCACCCCTTCGAGGAGCGCACGGCGCGCCTGGCCGCCGCCGGCGTGCCCTTCTGGGTGTGCCCGGGCACCTCCGGCTGGACCTCGATCGCCGGGCGCGTGGACAACATGATGGGGAACGTCAGGGCCGCCGCCGCCGCCGGCGCCGCCCACGGCGCCCGGGGGCTGCTCACCACCGACTGGGGCGACATGGGCCACCACCAGCAGCCGCCCGTCGGGGACCCGGGCTACGCCGCGGCGGCCGCCCTCGGGTGGTGCGTCGACGCCCACGCCGGGCTCGGCCCCGACGACCTGGCCACGCTCCTCGACGCCCACTGCTACGACGACCCCGCGGGCGAGACCGGGCGCGCGGTGGTGACCCTGGGCCGGGTGTGCCGCATGGTCGTGCCGCGGCCCCCGAACATGTCGGCGCTGGCGCTGCACCTGCTGCTGCCCCAGTGGACGGTCGGCAAAGCCCTGACGGCAGGGCTCACCACCGCGGATCTCCAGGCCGTGGAGTCCGTGCTCGACGACACCGTCGCCCGGCTCGGCCGGGCCCGGCCGGACCGTCCCGACGGGGACCTCGTGACCCGGGAGCTCGGCGCCACGGTGGCGCTGCTGCGCCTGTCGTGCCACGACGCCGGGATGCGGCTGGGCGGCGACGGGGCCCTCGGCTCCCTGGGCACCGAGCAACGCCGGGCGCTGGCCGACGAGCTCACGGCGTATGTCGACGTCCACCGCGGGCTCTGGCTCGAGCGCTTCCGGCCCGGCGGGCTGGCCGACAGCACGGCGTGGTTCGAGCACCTGCTCGCCTGCTACCGCGACGGCACGACCGAGCAGGCGTGGTTCGGGCCGTTCGGCTAGCACCTCGGGCCCGGAGGTAGGCGAGGCGCCACCGGTAGGCTGGGGTGCGGCAGCCCGACCGAGGAGCGCCCGCCGCCCATGGACCGCGCCACGAGCCGAACACGACGCCTGGGGATCGCGCTCGGCCTCAACGTGGTGCTGGCCGCCGCGCAGATCGCCGGGGGCCTGGTGGCGCACTCCGTCGGTCTGCTCTCCGACGCCGGGCACAACGTGACCGACGTGGCGGGCGTGGCGGTGTCGCTCGTCGCCGTCCGGTGGGCCCTGCGGCCACCGAGCCCGGAGCGCTCGTTCGGCTACCACCGTGGCCCCATCCTGGCGGCGCTGGCCAACGCGGCGGTGATCGCCGTGGTGACCGCCGCCATCGTGGCGCAGAGCATCGTGCGGCTCGTGCATCCCCACGCCGTGCACGGTGGGCTCGTCGTCGTGGTGGCCGCCTTCGCCTTCGTGGTGAACGGGCTGGCCGCGTTGATGCTGCACGACCGCACCGGTGACCTCAACATGCGCTCGGCCGCCCTGCACATGGCCGGCGACGCGTTGGGATCGCTGGCCGTCCTCGGCGCCGGTGCCGTGCTCGTCCTCGACGCGTCGGCGGTATGGGTCGACCCCGCGGCGTCCCTCGTGGTGGCGGTCGTGATCGTGGCCGAGGCCGTCAGGCTCCTCCGGGCGAGCGTGGAGGTGCTGCTCGAGTCGGCGCCCGCCGACGTCGACCTGCGGGAGCTCACGGCCACCATGGGCGGGGTCCCGGGAGTCGCCGAGGTGCACGATCTCCACGTGTGGAGCCTGTCGAGCGAGGTGCGCGCCCTGTCCGCGCATCTCGTGCTGTCCGGGCACCCGACGCTCGAGGAGGCGCAGGTCGTCGGGGAGCGCGTCAAGGCGGCCATCGGCGTCCCCTTCACCATCGCCCACAGCACGCTCGAGCTCGAGTGCGAGCGGTGCACCGACGTGGAGATCGACCCCTGCCTGATGGACGGCGTGGTCGAGACCAGGGGCGCCCCGTCCGCGTGACGGACGGCGGCCCAGCCCCCGGCGCGGTGCGGCGCCGGGTCGTCGTGCGCGGGCGCGTCCAGGGTGTGGGCTTCCGGGCGTCGTGTGCCCGGCGAGCCACGGACGTCGGGGTGGGTGGCTGGGTGCGCAACACGTCGGCCGGGGAGGTCGAGGCGGTCTTCGAGGGCCCGTCGCCGTCGGTCGACGCGCTGGTGGCGTGGTGCCGGCAGGGACCGCCCATGGCGCACGTCGGTGGGGTGGCGGTCGTCGACGAGCGACCGGCGGGCGAGACGCGATTCACGATCCGGTAGCGGTGCGCCGCACCAGAGCCCGGACGCGGCAGGACCCCGAGTAGCCGGATCGGCCGAAGCCGCCCGAACTCCTCGGGGCCGTGCCATCGGCGGAGGGCTCGCCCCTCCCCAGGGTCGGACGACCCCCGGTCAGGGCGTGGGCACCGGTCGATCCCAGGGAACCTCACGGTGCTTCACCATCTGCCTCACCGGCGAACTCGTCGCCCTCCGTCTCTCCGGTGATCCCGCCTTGCGGCGCTCTCTCCGGTCCCCGGTGGGTCGTTGTTCATCCGGCTGAGTCACACTCTGCGCCCGCCGCCAACGAAGGTCAAGGGGGCGACGCGAAATCCCGATGTTCTCCAGAGAATTCGTCGGTCTTTCCCCAATTGTGGTGAGGCTGTCCCCAGTGGGAACCCGCTCCTCCCCAGGTCTTCCCCAGCGTGCCGCGACCACGGGCGCGCGCCGTGAACGGGCGCGCGCCCGTGGACGCGCCGCCGTGCACCCGCGCCGAGAACCCCCGCCCCGGCACGCGACGGCGCCGTGGCCGATACTGGTGACATGCGCACGCCCGCAGCGACGACCCGTACCCCGACGGCCGGCGCGTTCGGCGTCGGGCCCGCCATCGAGGACTGGACCGGCGACGCGCGTTTCCACGAGTACAGCGCGGCCGTCGACCCCATCGGGTCGGGCCTCACGAGCCGGGTCCCGCTGCAGCGGTTCCCGGCGCACCGGCACCAGGGCGGCCACACGCGTGTGGTCACGCTCGACCTCTCCGACGTGCTCGCCACGCCGTATCCGGCGACGGGGCCGTCGCTGCTCGCCCGGTTCCTGTGCATCGACGAGGGCGACCACATCGACCTGTCCGCCAACGCCACCAGCAACCTCGCCTACTGCCTGTCCGGCCGCGGGCACTCCGAGGTGGAGGGCCCTGCCGGCGTCGGAACGGTGGCGTGGCGCGCCGGCGACGTGCTCACCCTCCCGGGTCGGTCCCGGGCCCGACACCTCGCCGAGGAGCGCGCCGTGCTCTACCACGTCGACGACTCGCCGCTCCTCGCCTATCTCGGCGTCGAAGCGGCCGAGGCGCGCTTCGCCCCGACGCGCTTCGACGGCGCGCGCGCCCGGGCGCTGCTCGCCGAGGTGGCGGCGGCCCCCGATGCCGCCACGCGCAACCGGATCGCCGTGCTGCTCGGCAACGCCCGCAACGACCGGACGCTCACCGCCACCCACACACTGTGGGCGATGCTGGGCGTGCTCCCGTCGGGGCAGGTGCAGCGCGCGCACCGGCACCAGAGCATCGCCCTCGACCTCATCGTGGACTGCCGGCCGGGGTGCTACACGCTGGTCGGCGAGGAGATCGGACCGGGCGGCGACATCGTGGACCCCTCCCGCGTGGACTGGGAGCCCGGCGGGGCGTTCGTGACCCCACCGGGGATGTGGCACAGCCACCACAACGAGTCGGGCGCCCCGGCACACCTGCTGCCGGTGCAGGACGCGGGGCTGCACACCTACCTGCGCACCCTCGACATCCGCTTCACGCGCCCCTGAGGTTCGACCGGGCCCCGACGGGCCCGGGGCGCGGGGCGCGGGCGATCGGCTCGCCTCACGCTGCTCAGGCGGCGTCGCCCTGGTCGGGCCCCCGGCCGCGCTCCCCCGCTTCGAGGAGCCGGGCGATCTCCGACACCTCGCGCGCCACCGAACGGGCGAACCACGCCCCCGCCACCCGATCGTGGAGCCAGCCCAAGGGCCCGTGCCCGATGTCGAGCTCCTCGACGTGACGCACGCGCGTCCCCCCGCCCACGGCGTCGATCTCGAACCAGGCGTGCAGGGCCCGGGGCACGCCGTGCTCGAGGGTGACGTCGATGGAGGTCGGCCGGCTCCACCGGTAGCGGGTCACCACCGATCCGCGGAAGCGACCCAGGAAGGTGCCGTCCTCCCGGGCGAGCATCCCCCCGGGGATGTCGGCGAGCTTCGTGACCCACACGATCTTGGTGTCCGCCTTCGTGTACTGGGCGGGGTCGAGCACGAAGTCGAACACCTCGTCGGGGGTTACCCCCCGCACGACGGCCGTTCCCTCGCCACGGATCACGCCCGGCCACCTCCGAGGTGCTGCCGACGGCCCGGCCGCCGGTCCCGGCCGACACTAGCCACACGCCGCGGTCCCGGCCGGGCTGCCGGTCCGGCCGATGCCCGACCCGTGCGGCCGATCTGGACTGCGCCGTACCAGTTGGGCAAGTGTTGGGACGCGCGAGGGCGCAGGGTGAGGCTCGTTTGTCACCGTTGCCCTCGACAAGGGAGTGGCGGTCCCCCGCCGGGCCCGCAAGGACCGGGCGGCGGACGGCTGGCGAGGGGGGACGGCTGATGGGGCACCAGTGCCGCGACTACTGCTTCCGCTGCGATTTTCTCCGGTTCCTCCGGGCCGCGCTGGTCAACACCGCCCCGAAGCCGCCGTCACCGGCCTGACCTCGGCCTGACCTCGTCCTGACCTCGTCAGGTGACGAGGTGCTCGGCGAGGAACGCCGACGACGGGGGCTCCTGGGCCGAGATGGCGGCCTTTCCTCGGGCCTGTCCTCGGGCCTGTCCTCGGGCCTGTCCTCGGACATCCCGGGATGATCCCGGGATGATCCCGGGCCGTCCGAGGTCCCTCGGGACCAAAGTCCCAATCTCGCCCGCAGGCCGCTGTTGGGTTGTCCGGCGGCGTGCCGGGGTCGATGGCTTCGATGGAGCAGTCGGTCCGAGCACCCGCGCCGGGCGGCGCCACGGGGATCGGCCGACGCCCCGACGGTCGCGCAACGACGAGGAGGGCAGCGATGGCCTTCACCAACAAGACGTGCGAAGAGTCCGGTGTCTGGACCGGGCACTGCGGGCACGGCGAGATCACGGTCAAGCAGGGCGAGCGGTTCCCGGAGTGCCCGGGGTGCCGGCGCGGCATCGACTGGCATCTCGTCGCGCCGAGCCAGGAGCCCCGTCGCCGCGACCCGCGACGCGACGGGGCCGACTGGGCCGACGAGGGATGGTGGCCCGGGAAGACCGCCTGACCACAGGACCGGGTCACACCGCACCGGGCGCACCGGGCCCGGCACGCACCATCGACGAGGAGGAGGGTCACCGTGACCCGCACCAAGAGCACCAGGGTCCACCGCACCGCCGACGACACCATCAGCGACGACGACTGGTCATCGGCCCCGCGCCGGGTCCGGCTCGGGGACTGGCTGGTCAGCCACGGCCTCATCACGGCGTCCGACGTCGACTCGGCCCTCGCCGAGCAGCGCCTCACGGGTGACTCTCTGGGCCACCTCCTCATCGCCCGGGGCGTGATCGACGAGGAGGAGCTCAGCCGTGCCCTCGCCGGTGTGTTCGGCCTTCGCTACCGTGACCTCGCCGAATCGCCCCCCGACCCCGACGCCGTGGGCCGGCTCCCGGCCGCCTTCTGCCGCCGCCGCGGCGTCCTGCCCGTCGGGTTCGAGGGTGACCAACTCCTGGTGGCGATCAGCGACCCCACCGACGTGCTCACCCTCGACGACGCCCAGGTGGTGGCGGGCTGCGGGGTCGACGCCGTGATCGTCGCCGCAGCCCAGCTCCGGTTGGCGCTCGGCCGGGCCTTCCCGGCCACCTCGTCGCCCTCGGCCACCTCGTCGCCCTCGGCCAGGTCGTCGCCCTCGGCCAGGTCGCCGAGCACCGCCTCGGCGCCCTCTCTCATCGACGCCGACTTCACCGAACGACTGGTCGCCGACTTCGTGGACCGCCTCCTGACGCGCGCCGTGGCGCAGCGGGCGTCCGACATCCACCTCGAGCCCAACGGCGACGCCGTGCGGGTGCGCATGCGCGTCGACGGCGTCCTCCACGATGCCACCGACCTGGCACCCTCGGTGCCGACCGGCACGGTCAACCGGCTGAAGATCCTGGCGGGGTTGGACATCGCCGAGCACCGTCGCCCCCAGGACGGTCGCATGTCCTTCGTCACGGCCGGGCGATCCGTCGACGCCCGCATCGCCACACTGCCGACGGTCCACGGCGAAGCGCTGACCCTGCGCATCCTCGACCGCGACCAGGGACTGCTGGACATCGACCGCCTCGGGTTCGACCCCGACGCGCTCGGGCGCCTGCGCGCCTCGTTCGGGCTGCCGTGGGGCCTGATCCTCGCCGTGGGGCCGACCGGGTGCGGGAAGTCGACGACCATCTACTCGATCCTGAGCGAGATCAACGACCCCTGCCGCAACATCGTCACCGTCGAGGATCCGGTGGAGTACGACATCGCGGGCATCAAGCAGACCCAGGTCCACAACCGCATCGGCTACACCTTCGCCGCGGGGCTGCGCTCGATCCTGCGCGCCGACCCCGACGTCATCGTGATCGGCGAGATCAGGGACACCGAGACGGCCCACACCGCCGCCGAGGCCGCCCTGACCGGCCACCTGGTCCTCTCCACGCTCCACGCCAACGACGCGTCGACGGCGACGGCGCGCCTTCTGGAGATGGACATCGAGCCCTACCTGGTCGCCTCCTCGCTCACCTGCGTTGTCGCCCAGCGGCTCGTCCGGCGCCTGTGCCCGCACTGCCGGATCCGCTACGAGCCCGGGGAGGACGAGTTGTTGGCCATCACCTCCCTCACCCCAGACGGCGCATCGGACGGCTTCCGGGAGGGGCTCACCCTCTTCGGGCCGGGCGCGTGCAGTCGCTGCGCCCAGACCGGGTACCACGGCCGGGTCGCCGTGTACGAGGTGATGCCGATCTCGGCGAGCATCCGTGCGCTCATCCTGGCGCGCGGATCGGCCGCGGACATCGAGGCGGCGGCCGTGGCCGACGGCATGCAGCACCTGCGCGAGAACGGCGTGGCCAAGGTCCTGGCGGGCACCACGAGCTTCGTCGAGCTCGCCCGGTGCATCGTGTGAGCCCGACGGCGCCCGCTGCGGGGCCGGTGGGCCGCCAGGCGTGTGGCTGACACTCCGGACACCGCCGGTTGTGGACCGGGCCCTACAGGGTGGCGGCAGCCGCTTCGAGGACGAGCCCGGCCCCCAGGAGCGCTTCCTCGCTCCCGTCGGGCCCCACGAGCTGGATGCTGGCAGGCAACGGGCCCTCGGTCGGGACGGGGAGGGCCAGGGCGGGGACGCCGGCGAGGTTGACCGGGAGCGTGCAGCGCGCCATGAGCAGCTCCTCGCCACCCGCGAGCGGCGGGGGGAACACCGTCAGGGTCGGCGTGACGACGACGTCGACGGCGCGGAAGATCCCCACCAGCTCGGCGCGCCAGCGCTCCCGGACGTCGTGGGCGGTGTGCAGGGCCCGGGCGTCGAGCGACGACCCCAGACGGAGCCGCCCTATCACGTCGGCTCCGACCTTGTCCGGATCGCGCTCCACCAGGTCGCCGTCGGTCGCCCAGGCCTCGGCGACGAGGAGGAGCCCCCCGGCCGCCGTGGCCTCGTGCCACAGCGCGACGTCGAGGTCGACGACGTCCCACTCGGCGGCGGCGAGGGCGCCGTCGACGGCGGCGTCGATCAGCGGGTCGGCGTCGACCCGGATCCTCCCGACGCGCCGGGGCGCGCCGTCGGCGACGACGAAGCCGGGCTCGAGCAGCGCCATGCCGCGCACCAATCCCGCCACGTCGCGGGCCATGGGCCCGACGGTGTCGAAGCTCGGGGACAACGGCCAGACGCCGTCGAGCGGGACGCGGCCCCACGTCGTCTTCAGCCCGGCCGTGCCGCAGCAGGCGGACGGGATCCGGACCGAGCCGCCCGTGTCGCTGCCGTAGGCGACGTCGGCCTCCTCCGTCGCCACGGCCACCGCCGACCCACTCGACGAGCCGCCGGGGACCAGCCGGGGGTCGAGGGGGTTCACCGGCGTGCCGTACCACGGGTTCACGCCCGTGACGCCCAGGGCGAGCTCATGGAGGTTGGTCCGGCCCACGATCCTGGCCCCCGCCGACCGGGCGCCCGCCAGGCACGCGGCGTCGGCCGTCGCCGGCACCGCCCGCTCGGCCACGGCGCGGCACCCCGCCGTGGTGGGGACGCCCGCCATGTCGATGAGGTCCTTCACCGCCAGCCGGACGCCGGCGCCGGCGGTGTCGAAGCGGGTGATGAACGTCGGCCCCCCGCCGGCGGGCGCCGCACTCACGGCGCGTCGACGAGGGTGGGGCGCTGCTCGAGGACCCGCTCCCAGGTGTCCACCCGTACCCCTGCCGTCTCGTCGTACCGACCCGACCGGTCGCCGCGCATGCTCTCACATAGGGGCTATAAACGGTGGACCCGCCGTCGGGCGGGAGGGGGAGGACCTGGGCGCCCGCGAGCGGGCACCGTGCGCGGGTGGCGGTCAGGCACCGACGGCATCCCGCCGGCGGAGCGGGCCGGGCCGGCGCCCTGGCGGTCACGCAGCGAGCCCGGGCCGGACTTCGGAAGGAGAATTGGCCATGACCACGCTGAACGCGCTCGAGATCTCGAGGCGGGCCGTGCTCAAGCCCATCGCCAAGATCGCCGCCGACGCCGGGATCCCCGACAGCCTGCTCGAGCCCTACGGCGAGTACGTGGCGAAGATCGACCTGGCGGCGATCGAGGCGCTGTCGGACCGGCCCCGCGCCCGCTACGTCGTGGTCACCGCCATCACGCCCACCCCCCTCGGCGAGGGCAAGACCACCACCACGCTGGGCCTCGGGCAGGGCATGCGCCACATCGACAAACGGGCGACGATCGCCATCCGCCAGTCGTCGATGGGACCGACGTTCGGCATCAAGGGGGGCGCGGCGGGCGGCGGGTACAGCCAGGCCGTGCCGTTCGAAGCGATGAACCTCCACCTGACCGGCGACATGCACGCGGTCACGGCCGCCCACAACACCCTGTCGGCGATGCTCGACAACCACCTGTACCACGGCAACGAACTGGGCATCGACCTGCACAACGTGACGTGGCGGCGGGTGCTCGACGTCAACGACCGGGCGCTGCGGAACCTGGTGGTCGGCCTCGGGACCAAAGAGGACGGCGTTCCGCGGCAGACAGGCTTCGACATCACCGCCGCCTCCGAGGTCATGGCCGTGCTCGCCCTGTCCACATCGCTGCGCGACATGCGCGAGCGCTTCGGGCGCATCGTCGTCGGGTACACCTCCGCCGGAGAGCCCGTGACCGCAGAACAGCTCCGGGCGGCAGGCGCCATGACCGTGATCATGCGCGACGCCATCAAGCCCAACCTCCTGCAGACGCTCGAGAACACCCCCGTCCTCGTCCATGCCGGGCCGTTCGGCAACATCGCCCACGGCAACTCGTCGGTGATCGCGGACCTCATCGGCATCCGCACGGGCGAGTACCTCATCACCGAGGCGGGATTCGGCGCCGACATGGGAGCGGAGCGCTTCTTCAACATCAAGTGCCGCACCTCGGGCCTCACGCCCGACGCGGCGGTCGTGGTGGCGACGGTCCGCGCCCTGAAGGTCCACGCCGGGTCGCACCACGTGGTCGCCGGCAGGGCCCTGCCGCCGGCGCTGCTCGAGGAACGCCCCGACGAGGTCCACGCCGGCGGCGCCAACCTCCGAAAGCAGCTGGAGAACGTGCGGATGCACGGCGTCACGCCCGTGGTGGCGATCAACGCGTTCCCCGAGGACTTCCCGTCGGAGCACGACGCCATCCGCGAGATCGCGGCCTCCATGGGCGTCCGCGCCGCGGTGTGCACCCATTTCACCGACGGGGGACGCGGCGCCGTCGCGCTCGCCGAGGCCGTGGTCGAGGCGGCCGAGGAACCCAGCGAGTTCCACCTCCTCTACCCGGCCGACGTGCCCCTGCGCCAGAAGATCGAGACCATCGCCACCAAGGTCTACGGCGCCGAGGGGGTCGACTACTCGCCCGGCGCGGCACGACAGCTCGACACCTACGAGCGCAACGGGTTCGGGGGCCTCCCCGTCTGCATCGCCAAGACGCATCTCTCCATCTCCTCGGACCCGAGCCTGAAGGGCGCGCCCGTCGGCTGGCGGCTGCCCGTGCGCGAAGTGCGGGCGTCGGTCGGGGCGGGCTTCGTGTACCCCGTCTGCGGCGACATGCGCACCATGCCCGGCCTGCCGTCGCACCCGGCGGCCGAGCGGATCGACATCGACGAGAACGGCGAGGTCGTCGGGCTGACGTGATGGTGGCACTCCCCGGCGGCCGCTTCTCCTCACCGTGCCCGTGACCGGGCCCGCTCCCGGCGACGGCGCCTCGTCGTACCTGGACCTGCCGTTCGACCTGCTCCTCGATGCCTTCGCCGACGGCGGGCCCGCTCCCGGCGGAGGATCCGCCGCGGTCGTCGCGGTGGCACTGGCCGCCAGCCTGTGCACCATGGCGGCGCGCCTGTCGACGGGCCACAGCGCGCGCGCCCATACGCTGGCGCTCGAGGCGGACGCGGTTCGCCGCGATATCAGCCCCCTGTGCGACGAGGACCCCCGCGCCTACGCCCGGGTGATGGCGGCACGTCGTCGCGCCCCTGCGGCCGACCCCGCATCCGCCCGGCGCGACGTCGCCGCGGCGTTGTCCGACGCCGCTGTCGTGCCCATGAGGGTCGTCGAGGCGGGTGCCCGGCTGTCGAGGCTCGCCGCCGAGCTCGCGCTCGAGGGCAACCCGGCCTCGCGCGGCGACGCGATCGTGGCGGCACTCCTGGCCGCCGCGGGCGCCGACGCGGCCGCCGTCCTCGTGCAGATCAACCTCGCCGGCGCCCCCGGCGACGAGCGGCCGGCGCGCGCCACCCGGCTCGTGACGGAGGCGTCCGCTGACGCCACCCGGGCCCGGCGGGCCGCTGATGCCGGCGAGGCCCCTTAGGAGAAGACGAACGAGCCCGCGGCGATGACGGTCTCGCCGCGCTGATTGTCGGTGCGGTAGCGCACGCCGTCGCCGTGTGCCCAGATCGAGACGTTCAGGGTGTCACCCGGAAGTGTCGGTCGCGAGAAGCGCCCGGCCATCGACACCACACGTCCCGGGTCGGATCCGCACACGGCATGGAGCAACGCGCGCCCCGCGAACCCGAACGTGCAGAGCCCGTGGAGGATCGGGCGGTCGAAACCGGCCCGCTCGGCGAACACGGGGTCCGAGTGCAGAGGGTTTCGGTCACCCGACAACCGGTAGAGCAGGGCCTGGTCCTGGCGCGTGGTGTAGGAGACCACGTCGTCGGGCTCGCCCTCGGGCGCCGGCGGGACCCCCGACGGCCCGCGGTCGCCGCCGAAGCCACCCCCGCCCCGGACGAACAGTGACGACGTGGCGGTGAACCGGGGCTCCTCGCTGCGGGCGTCGACCGACCGGGACTCGGTGACCACCACGGCGCCGGACCCCTTGTCGAACACGCCCGTCACCGTGCTCGTGGTGCGCACGGTCCCGGCGGGCGGGATCGGGCCGAACAGCTCGATCGACTGCTCGCCGTGGACGAGCATCGCCGGGTCGAAGCTGCCGAGGCTCCCTCGGGGTGGTCCGCCACCGCCCACGACGGCCGCGAAGGTGGGCAGGACGCGCTGGGGCCGGTCGACGGAGTTCTCCGTCGTGAAGTCGAGCTCGAACCCGGCGGCGTCGAGCGAGCCCGCCCCGACCCCCACGGCGTAGAGCAGGCAGTCGGTCGACGTCCACGATCGCTCGACGGGCTCCGAGGCCATTCCGACCACATCCGGGTTGATGGGCATGGCGATCCTCCGTTCGAGATCCTCTGTTCCAGACCCTATGTAACACTAGAATATGTTACATTTGCAATGTGGATCTTCCGGTCGCCCCCGAGCGCACGGGGTCGCGCCCCGGCGTGGCCGAGTGGGTCACCGTGGACGACGCGGCCCGGGCGACCGGCACCACCACGAGACAGGTCCGCGCCCTGCAGACACGGGGGCTGCTCCCCCACCCGCATCTCGTGGGCCGGACCGGCTATTACGACGACGGCCACCTGGACCGCCTCCGCGCCGTCCTGCGCCTCCAGGACAGCGGCTTCTCGCTGGTCGCCATCGCCTCCCTCGTGCGCGCCTGGGAGGCGGGGATGACCCTGGCGCAGCTCCTGGGCCTGCCGCCGGGGCGACCCGACGTCACCGACGAGCCCGACATCTTCGACGGCTACCGGGCCCCGTGGCGTGGACGCCTGTTGTCCGTCGTGCCCACGACGCTCCTCGACGAACCGGCGGCGTCGTGACCGGCCACCACTCCCCGCACGCCCACCGCTCCCTGAGAACATGGCCGACATGGGCGAGCGTCTCCCCGACCAGTGGGGAGAACGCTTCGGGCCCCGGGCGCCTGTGCCCGGCCTGTACCGGTGC